>DKAI01000119.1:0-4319 GCA_002450755.1 Deltaproteobacteria bacterium UBA6930 | reverse complement strand
TGCTTCTATTACTTAAGTAAGAACGCAAGGTGTACCTGGTTGAAGAGCTCCGGTTCTTCCCATTGGGGCCAGTGCGCACTATTTTCAAGTATTACGAGTTCGGCATCAGGAATGTAACGAGCTCCTTCTTCTGCAATCGGGACCCTTTGTCCGGGGTTGTATCTGGTCCAAAGTATCAAGACGGGGCAATGAATCTGCTCAAGTAATCCCGAGTGAGTCCATTGCTTAGCCACGTTTTCATCTACTAAAGTGGCAAGACTGGCTTGACCAATTTTGTTCACCGTCTCGGCACGGCCGGGTTGTTGATATATTGCTAGCCGAGCATCGACGAGTTCATCGGTGATGCTGTGGTCTTCGTGGACAAGCCAGCGAAGGCGCTGACGGATCGCGTCTCGAGTAGGTAGGCCAGTCGCTTTTTTAGTAAGCTCCCTAAACTCAATAAAATCTTGGCGCCCAAGCTCGTCGGGCGGAAGTAACATGCCTGTGTTCATCACGATCTTCTCTACGCGATCTGGATGTTGAATCGCGAACCACGCAGCGACTTGCGCGCCTAAAGACTCGCCCGAGATGTATACTTTCTCCTCGCCAATAGCATTCACAAAATCTTTTAAAAAGTTTATATACGTCTGGGGACCGTAATCTACCTCCGGCATATCCGAGTATCCGTGCCCGATCATGTCAATGGCGTATACATGAAAATGTTTTGCATGCACTTCAATGTTGCGTGCGTAGGCCTCCGCATGACCTCCCGTACCGTGGAGGAAGATTAGGGCTGGGCCGTCGCCGGCCTCCAGCGCACGTGTATTCACTCCTCCCGCGTTGATGAAGGTTTGACGTAAGGGTACTCCTTGTAAAGCGTTCCAGATACTCGTCACTGATGTCTTCCTTATCTCTATTAAGGTTATTTGGGCCCGAACTTCGGGTCATAATTTTTTCCATCGGGGGACCATCCTCGGGTAGGTGCCCAAGTACCCCACTTCTGAATTCCTCTCAGTCGTTGCGAGACTAGATTTCTCCAACGCAAGACAATGTAGTCTGGTCGGAACAGACGTTCCCTCCGCCAAAAATTCTCGTACTGGTAGACATGGTGCATTTGTTCTCGACCCCAGTCATCAAAGTTATTGAACCCCCAAGTGTCTCCATCACCTACAGGAACGTTGTTGTCTCCCTCACTTCGCCATACGAGAGGTGCAAGTTCTTTTTTGCATCGGGATCGAAAAATGACCTCAGACTCCGGTGTATCGCAGATTGCTCCGTGCGCGATGATATAAAGATGATGATCCTCGTCGATCGGAGTGTACCATTCGAAATGAAGGACACCCGGGGCGGGAAAATAATCTACTTCTAGTCCGCAGGGCATAAAAAGCCCCACTTCTATGTCCCAATTATCGTGCTCGAGGTGCGGATCAACGTTAGGCGCCGTTATATAAGTTCCGTCTACTTCTGCATGCCATATATTAATGTCATCAAACTTAACAATGCCCCAAGGACCGTTATCACCATTTAGTTCCGTTACTTTCCCCTTATTACTAGGAAAAGTAGACAGTGGAACTGGTATGTCTATTTGTTTGAACAATCCTGCGTTGCGGTGAGCATAGAGGTGCGCAGCATCGTATCCGTTCTCTGCGGCAAGGCGCCAGTTAGCGCGTGATTTGTTTCGCGCAACAGATTGAACCACAAGGTTAGATTGGAGAAATTTTGGTTGAATATCCTGTTCTATCGCTGGAGGTGGGTCCATATCGCCGATGAAGACAAAAACAACTCCATTTATTTCTTGAACGGGATAAGTTTTCTGCTGAAGTTTGCCTATAAGCTTGCTTCCTGGCTCCGTCAGCACCTCGACCAGCTTGCCACTCCTCACATCAAAGGTAAAGCCGTGAAGCCAGCAGGTGAGGGTATTCTTGCTATAGCACTCAGGCCTGGCCGAAAATGCTGAACCCCGATGTGGGCAGCGGTCTTCGAGAGCGAATACTTGATTGTCGAGACGTTTGAAAACGATCCGCTCTCCGCATATCATTTCGCCTCGAACTTCACCCTCTGAGAGTTCTTCTCCGAAAAAGCTGGCATACCAATGATTCCGAAGTCCGAGAGAGGCCTCTAAATAGGGTTCGTAGGAAGTCGTGTGCTCGCGGGCCTCAGCTAGAGTCTCTTCTTCTAAATCATCCCGCATGGATTCTGTCGCAGGCCCGTTCTTTTTCATCAACTCTCCGATTGAAGCATTTTCCCGGTATATTAGTAAAGTACCAGGCGCGCAATACAGTACAGCGATATTGTATTCCAGGCGTGAATGCCGATGAACTTTATAGACTGAATATTGCTCAACTAACCGCGTTAGCTAAGGGCGGTAAGTTGAGCCCTACGGAGATCGTCGAATCTTGCATCGCGCGGATTTTTCAACGAGATAGCGAAGTGCTCGCCTGGGCAGCTTTTGATCCCGAGTTTGCACTTGAACAGGCTCGGGAGCTTGAGAAGAGTGACGTCCGAGGCCCACTTTACGGCACTCCCTTGGGTGTTAAAGACATTATTGATACAGCGGACTTTCCTACGGAGAGAGGATCGTCCGTTTTTCGAAATCGTCGTCCTCAGACCGATGCCAGCTGCGTAAAGCTTTTGCGCGAGGCTGGCGGGATCATCATGGGGAAGACCGTTACGACGGAATTCGCGTATTTTGCTCATGGCCCAACTAAAAATCCCCACAATCCGCTGCACACGCCGGGCGGCTCCTCGAGTGGATCGGCTGCTTCGGTTGCAGACTTTCAAGTTCCTGGCGCTCTGGGGACACAGACTGCGGGATCGGTAATTCGCCCAGCCAGCTTCAACGGGATTATCGGGTTCAAGCCGACTTACGGACTTTTCCCTCTAGATGGTGTCTTGCCTCTAGCGAGTTCGCTGGACACTCTAGGCCTATTTTGTCGAAGTCTCGACGATCTGCCGATATTGGGTTCTGTCCTGACTCACGAAGCTCGATTTAAGACGCGCCCGGTCGTCTCTTCTCCCCGGGTTGCAATTATAAGAAGTCCTCAGTGGTTTAAGGGCTCTGGAGAAATGCAGGAGAGCTTCGAAGCTTTCGTATCACGACTCCGTAAGTCCGGGTTAGTGGTTAAGGATGTAGATTCCCCGATACTTGAAGGTTTGGCTGAATCACAAGGCTCTTTGTTAGCCCTGGAAGCCCAAGAAACACTTGGTCCTATCGTGTCATTGAATCCGTCCAAGGTCCGGAAAGAAACGAAAGACCTTCTGGAACTAGGGCGAGGATTGAAACCAGAGATTCTCCATGAGATTAACTCGCAAGTAGGTAGGGCTCGTATATTTTTCCAGGAAAAGGTATTTGTTGAATCAGATATTGTATTGACTCCTGCGGCGATCGGGGTTGCACCCCGAGGTTTGACATCCACCGGAGATCCTCTGTTTAATCGGATTTGGACTTTTCTAGGCCTTCCCAGTTTGTCATTACCGATAGGTATCGGATCCAACTGTTTGCCCTTAGGTATTCAAGTGGTGGGTCCCTTTGGTGAAGATGAGCAGTTGTTGGCCTGCTCCCATGTCTTGGTGGATAACTGCCAATTTCCAATCGCTTAGATAAATAGAATTTCAAAGGGCAGCTTCCAATGACACGTGAAATTCACCGGTTTCGTAACGACCTACTTATTGATGACAACAGAGAAGTAAAGTGTCTTTTAGATAAGGTTGATGAATGGCTTTCCGTTTTCGTTCTTGACCCTCGTTTAGAACATGTGCTTGAGTGTCCAAGGTGTAAATTTCTTGCCTCCTGTCTTGAATTTCTTCAAATTTTACTTGAGTCTCATGGAGTTCCATTTTTAATCCGACACGGTCTACCCGAAGAGGATTTGTTGCTAAAGGGATGGCTCGAGTTTGAAGTACAGCCAAATTTTGAAGGAAGTACGATAAGGCTAACCGCAGTGTGTGATCCCGCAGGGCTCGCTGGCTTCCTTTATTGGTATGGGATATATCCTCTTCATGTGATCGTTTTTAAGGCGATGCTCTTGGGCCTTAAACAAGCCGCACTCCGTGATGAAGAGCCCATGTAGTAAAAGTGTGGTGATTAAGGGCTGAGCGGTAGGATATAGGAGTCTTGTAAAACCCGCTAAGGCTAACTATTTGGCCTGGTACGGAGAGGTGGCCGAGTGGTTGAAGGCGGCGGTCTTGAAAACCGCTAGGCGTTCACGCGCCTCGTGGGTTCGAATCCCACCCTCTCCGCCACTATATATTCATGTCTTAGTTGGGCGAATCTTTCATACGTCCCGCTATGCTTGATGATCGCGGAGAGGTGGCCGAGTGGTTTAAGGCGCACGCTTGGA
>DKAI01000112.1 GCA_002450755.1 Deltaproteobacteria bacterium UBA6930 | reverse complement strand
GCGGCTTGAGCAAGTATAGAATCCCATCGTTCCACCTCTCCTTCTATCGGCGTTGGAGATTCCCAGTTCGCGAGGTATTTGCCGGAATTAAATTGATGGACTTGAGCCAGAAGTTCGACAGCTGCTCTCCATTTTGGAGCAACGTCAGCAGGATCCCTCGAAAATGAAACGTCAGGATCCCAAGCAAGGAACGCTTTACCTTCGACATGTTCGAAAATTACATAGTCTGTATCGAACCATTCATCATCTCTGCCGGCATATCGTATCGGCGCGACTGGGAATCCGTGTTGGCGGAGAGTTTTTAACAGTTCTGACTGTCGGAACACATCCGTATTACCGCTCCGACGAACCCCACGAGGAGCGAGTCGTATGACCATGGAATCGCGGGGACAAAAAGGTATGACCCAGTCAAACCCGAAGGTCAAGCCTCCATGACTTTCCTGAAACCCTCGGACATTCTCCACTCTACCGGCTTTTTCGCTGTGGTACGCCAAAAGACGAGACAGGCGCAACGCAAGCTCGGGCTTCTCCATAAGTTATCCTGCTTAGCGACCTTGATAGTCTGGCGTACGTTTTGCCAAAAAGGCGCGAATCCCCTCTGCGACATCCTCTGTTCGACAAGAATCCGCTATGGCTCGCGATTCGTATTCCATCTGAGTTTCCAACGTCTCGGAGAAACTCGTTCCCAAGAGCTTCTTCACAAATCCATACGCCTTGGTTGCACCCTTCGCAAGTTCGCTAGCGAGTTTCCGAGATCTATCCGCCAGTTCTCCTTCGAGAACTACCTCTGTTACTAACCCGTAGCCTTCCGCCTCGTGGGCAGTTAGCGTGCGGTTAGTTATCAAGAGCTCTGAGGCTCGCCTAAGGCCCACCACCCTAGGCAAAAAATATGTCGTACTAGTATCAGCTGCTAAACCTGAACGCGTATAAGCTGTACAAAACCGTGCCGAGTCCGCTGCCAAAACAATGTCCGCACAACAACAGAGGCCGAACCCGCCTCCGGCTGCTACGCCATTGACCGCTGCTATAAGTGGAGCATCCATCCGCGCGAAGCGTGATACTGCAGCATGTAAGAAGACTGTCATCTCTTTGGTGAGAGACGCTAGATTGCTGCCCGCTGCGACAAATTCTCGAATATCTCCCCCTACACTGAAAATCTTTCCGGCTCCAGTCAATACCACCACTCTCACACTTGGGTCTTCGTCGCAAAAAATTGCAACCTCCATCAACTCCTTCGTCATTAAGAGGTTGATTGCGTTTTGAGATTCCGGGCGATTCAAAACAATATTCGCAATGCCCTCACTTACGTCGATACGGAGGGTTTCAAAATTCATCGGTTACACCCTATCGGTGTCGAGAGGTTCGTCAATAACAGTGTTCTCTATAAACCCAAGGTTTTGAATTTCAATCTTTACCCGGTCGCCCGGGACGAGCCATTTCGGAGGATCGAAGCCCAACGCGACGCCGCTCGGAGTGCCTGTAGAGATAATATCCCCGGGCTCCATGGTGCATACCTTTGTAATCGTTTCAATTAGCTCGTAGCAGTCGTATGTTAGGTTGCTCGTATTCGAGTTTTGGCGAAGCTCTCCGTTGACCCATGTCTTCAATTCTAAGTTATGGGGATCGCCAACCTCATCGCTGGTAGTAATCCACGGGCCGTGCGGACCGTGAGTATCGAAACCCTTTCCGACGACAAATGTCTTCGACTTCATCTGCCAATCCCGCACACTGACGTCATTTACGACACAAAATCCAGCAATAACGTCGCCTGCCCTCTCCCTTGGAACATGCCGACATCGCCGACCAATGACCACACCGAGCTCACCTTCGTAGTCCAAGTGATTGGAAACTCGTGGACGATGAATCTCTCCAAACGGCCCTGATACACACGTTGACTGCTTGTTAAAGAATACAGGGAAAGTTGGCTTTTCTAGGCCGGTCTCCTTTATATGGTCGTCATAGTTGAGGCCAATTCCAAAGAACTTGCCAGGGCGCTGAATCGGCGCTTCGAGAGTGACTTCGCTTAGAGGAAGCCTGGACCCGTTTGCGCGCGCGACCGCAGACATGGTCTCGTGCCCCAGGTCCAAAATTGATTTGAGGTCTTCGGGCAGTCCTGCGTCCACCAAGTTAACAATTTCTTCACCCTCAATCCGTCCTGGCAAAAGCTGACCAGCGTGACGAAAAGTCCCAAGTCTCATAAAGCAACTCCTTAGCGATAATGCAAGATTCTATATTCATCTAGTTCCTTCCTTCGATTAGGTGGAACCACTACCGTTGTCATTGGATCTCGGATAATCGCAGGACCTTCGATTACATTTCCAGCATCGAGTTCTTGCATTTCAAAAACTCTGAATTGCATCCATGCATCTCGATGAAAAACATCACGCGATCCCACATATGCGGAGTCGGACGGCTTTTCACCTTTGAGCTCCCTTTTCCCAAGAACAGGCTGCGGTTTTGGTGCTACGGCTTCGAGATGAACCGCCGTAACCGAATACCCAGCGTCAGGGAAACGAGCCCCCTCTGGATATACCTTGGTATACATCACCTCGAAAGATTGAATCAGGTCATCAATATCTTGAGCACTCTTCACGTTTCCCGATTCCAGACGCGTATCGAAGCTCTCCAGTTGTCCAATGTAGCGCGCAGAAACGCCGTAACGGAATACGACTCTATCTACGTTGACGCCCTCTTTTCTCATCTCTTCCCGCGCCTCGTCTTCGAGTTCACGCCACGCTTGATCGATACGTGAGGCGCAGCCAACGCGATCCTCCTGCGACATATCGTTCGGAATAAGCTCCCTTAATCCTCGATCGTAACGATGCATGTACTCGGCACATGCAGCTCCAAAGGCCGAGAAACCGGCAGCCCAGGGCATGGTTATTACATCGGCGAACTCGATACCTGCGGTGAACCCCCACATATGCACCGGCCCGGCACCGCCGTAGTAGAGAAGGGTAAAATCGTGAGTATCGTACCCCTTTGCCGCAACCATCGTTCTCAGAAGATCCGCCATTTCCGAGTTCACGATCTCCAAAACTCCAGCTCCAGCGTTATACACATCGAGACCTAGAGGTTTAGCGACTTCTGACTCCAACGCTGAAAGTGCACGATCTCTATCCAGCTTAACTTGTCCCCCTAAAAAATAATCTGGGTCGACATAACCAAGGGCCACATTAATATCGGTCACTGTCAGACGATCGTATTCAAAACAAATGCCGACCTTGGCGCCTGCACTTTCGGGTCCTACATGGAGACGTCTATATTGGTCAATGGAGACGACCGAGCCAGCCCCACTACCCACCGAATCGATTTCAACCATCGGAAGAGCCAGACGATGCCCGGCAATATCAGCTGTCTTCGTCATACCCATACGGCGGTCAAGCAATAGGCCTACGTCAAAACTGGTACCACCCATATCTGCAGTAACAAGCTGGTCGATTTCCAGTTGCTCCGCGACGAACTGTGCTCCGATGAGTCCCCCTATCGGCCCCGAAATCATCGTTTCATACAGCCGAGGATATTCCATATTTACGGCACCACCGTAAGAAAGCAAGGTAAGGAGCCTTCCTCGATATCCGAAGCCTTTGGCTTCTTTTTCAACTTCTAGAAGAGATTCTCGTACTTGCTCGGCAGCAAAACATTGGAAGAGGAGGCTTTTGAGTCGGGGATTTTCTTTAGCCACCGGTGCAACGTCGGCCGAACACACCACCGGGATATCTTGGCCACGACCCTTCAAAACCTCCTCAATCACTTCCTTCGCTCGATGTTCATGTTCTGGATTCACGAAGGAGTACAAAAAGAGAATCCCAATTACTTCAACTCCCCGATCGAGGAGCTCATTAGCCGCATCTCTGACATGATTTTCGTTTAGTGGGATTAACACATGCCCTGGAGGGAGGTGGATGTTGCCCTGATAGCAACCTCCCCCTATACGCTCAGAAACAGATCGAACATCAGAAGCGTCAACGAGAGGACGGGTATGGCGATGTAGTTGCTGGTGAAGCGATTCCGCTTGAGTCTGCCCTAAATAAGTCAGTCCACCTTCCATCGTTGAAATATCATCAAAGCCTCGAGTGACTATTAGTCCTACCCGGCGACCTTCGCCCGTAAGGACCGTATTAAGCATTCCAGTGCCGCAGTAGATATCCGCGCCACACTGAGCGTGTACATCGTCCGATGTCATATCAATAGATTGCGCAGCATCGGAAACGGAATCCCTATAACTCCGAGCTTCATCCTCTTTCCTAGTGATCGACTTACCAACGGTAAAACTACCGTCCGGTTTTACCAGAATGGCATCCGTCATTGTTCCACCCGCATCCAGAGCGAGGATAAAATTTCGTTCGTTGTCGCCGGATGACGTCCCATCAGCCATAAGGAACTCCCATTTTAAAACTGATCTTACTGTTCGAATTTTCTCTAATGGGCTTCTCGCCTGCTTCGCCAAGATTGGGTCACATTAGTAGTCTGGTCCTTGTACCACTGACTCGATTCGTCTGAAAGCGGTCGGCCAAGGTAATCCCTATAAAACACATCGAGATCGGGCAACATCTCGAAGACTATCGGGTAGCCAGGGGACACTACTTCTACTGCAAGCTGAGCAGCATGTTCTCCCGGACAAAAATATTCTCGAATCTCCTGCCATCCCGGTTCGGGGCATGCCGGCTCAGGGTCATACACCTCCTTGAATTCCTCAAGGGTTTTTCTCACCCGAATGCGACATTGGAGTTTCCAGTTTTCCCTGTAATCTCCGAATTCATGACCACATTCGCACTTTACAATTCGATCTCCTTCCTGAGTTGCCACCACGTAAAGCTTATCTGAAATACGCAAAAGAATTTTCTCGTCCCAGGGCACTTTCTCCTGCAAAACCTCAACATATTGAAAAAAACGATCCTTATCCTTACGTGACATCTTTTGTAACCGCGTCACGTTGTCTTCGCTGATATCACCTTCTACGAGCTGTCGAATGAGATCTTTATCGACTTGAGATTCGGCCATTTATTCTTCCTCATTCTCAAACACGAGGTCCTCGGGCACCTGCCAAAAGTCTCGAAATTCTCGGTCGAACTTGTCGAACGACAAGCTTTCCGCGTACATCTGATTTACCTCAGGCACAAAATCTTTCTTCAAGACTTTCTCTCGCTCATTTGACCACCAATCAAACACTGAGACCGACTCCTGACGTCGCTTGTTCCTCATCTCTTCGCGCAAAGCTACAGTCGAAGATTCATCTAACTGCCACTCGCCCTCTTTGTTTTGCGTGGCAACGACTCCATGAAGATTTTTTACAAAGTCGTAAGACGTGACCCAGCCCTCATTCAGATCTTCTATAACTGCACTGGGCTCACGCTCGAGAGGATCTCCCCAACCACCAGAGGCCCCTGCAGCATCCACGAACAGATCATTCTCGTCGAAAGCGAGCTCGGGACAGTCTGTCTTCCAGATTTCCAAATTCTCTACCTTGAGTCGGCCATCATCGACCATCTCGAGGAGCTCTCGTGCGTCCCGTGGAGTTTCGCCTCCTTCAGCAATAATTTCCGACATATTCGTCCCACGGGCGGAAATCATGAAACTCGATGGGGCCGGATAACCACCGCTCATACCCACTCCAACCGCGGTTGTACATGAAAGGCCCCCATTCGGGCGAGTCAAAGCCACGTGTTTTCCTGGTTGGACGATCCAGTGAACTGCCGAATTGCCTACTCCTCCACGGTACTTGCCATGCCCGCAATATCCCTTCAAGAGCTTGCGCCCCAGGTAGAAGAGAGGAGGTACAGTACTTTCAAACTCTTCAGCATCCCCAATCGTCGCTATTTGAGACCAGGCCGCCCAGATCAACGGCTCACCATCCTTGTAGCAATAAGCTCCGCGACCGGTCCCTCCTAACCACTCGAAATTCGTGAAACCATATGACGTACCATCTTCAGTGGTACCCGCGCCTTGAAAGGCTCCCCAGTTCCCATCAACACTAAAAACCTCCTCAAGGTAGCCTCTTGAGAACATTGCTCGATTCACAGCATTAAAACCGACACTATTGATTGCAATTGTCTGCGCCCAAAGATTTGCATTGCTCGTATATTCGTTATCCGGATTGTAAATGCTTCCGCTCGGATAATTGCGTTCGATGGCCAAGTCAATCCCAGCAGTAACTTTCGTGTTATGCCCAAAAGAATTGATCATGCCCAAAAACACAGCGCAGTCAGTGCCACCGGGTGTTGCGTTGTAGGAGTGATAGCCCCATTTTGAACTTCCTTCGGTATCCAACGACAAGCCTTCCTGGCCAGGCTCAACACTACCTCGTACATGAATAAGGGTGTTCTTGTCCGCGTGAGACCAAATGTTCTGTAAGCCCTTGTATTTTACTAAACGAAAGGCACAACCTGTATAAGTTCCCGGAACCGTCGTCTGCTTAATGTTATCGACGATCATGCGCCGACTTTCTTCGATAACCTCGCGGATAGCTCTCTTGTAGTAGTCGATCCCGAACTCATCAATAAGTCTATGAGTGGCCTCATGAATCATCGCGCAGCCGGCCAGTCTCATTTTATCATCCAAGATGTTCATCGTTGCGGCCCGCGTGCGACGCTCCCACAATGCCTTCCACCACTGCGACTGCCTCAACTTAGTGCCCGTTTTCATCGGTGGACACACGAAACCATCCATGAACGTGTCTACTGAAAAAGTGGCCCAGCTACCGGCGACGGGAGCTCCATTCTCCATAAGGTGGTTTATTCCGACGGACCAACCGACTACCTCTTCGTCCACTACAATCGGAACGAAGGTATAAAAGTCACCAGGATGAGGCACGCCCCCGGTCAATCCATCAGACACCGCAAACACGTCGCCATCGTCAATGCCGTCATTCACGTCATAGTCTTTTGAGGCCATATAGCGAACAGAAACTGGGAAAATGGCCGTATGCGACAAAAAGCCCAGAGAGACTGCCAGGGTGTCCCCCTCCGGAGTCGTAAGACCCCAAAGGCATTCTCCCATTTCCCTAGAACCTGGGCTCGCGGCAACAAAGCGTGCAGACTCTCTGGCAGCAAGGACGGCCGAGTGAAGCCTGGCATAAAAACGTTCATATTTTATCGGATCCGAATCCCGAAGGGTGAGCTCGGTCACTCCATAGTAGTGACCCGTAGCCGCCGTCGTGCGGTCTCTTTCCTCTACGGAATCCCGGAGTGTGCGGTGGCCCGGAACGGCGGCAGTCTTTCCGCCCTGAGAACCTCTGTAGTCAAGCGCCATAACTCCTCCTAAACTTTATTCTATTCGAACATTGCGGAGCAACTCGCCTCTATTGTCGCCTATCCCGGGATCTTGGGAAAGCTCCGTCTTACGAGAAAGGATCAATCTGGATCGTGCCCGCGCTCTGAAAGCTGCTCTGACAGCATCTCAGCCTTCACTTGGTCCCTGACCTCAGGGTCAACCAACCCCTTCTCAGAAAGCCAATCCTCTGCTGCCTCCAACCAGCACTCATAATACGCGTCCGGGGAGTCGCCCTTCTTTTCAGCAGAGGCGAGCTCTTCGCTAAACCGAGTAGCCCAGTCGGTCCATGGAATTCCTTGGGCCTCACATAGGTGGACGACAATTCCAAAAATGCGGGCTTGCCACGGCTCTGAAAACACCGGTTCGTCATTAGCGGACCGAAACAACTCGGTTTCTACCTTTTGGCTTGGACTATCGCGATCAGACATGGCCACTCCCGCTCAGTTGAATAATACTGCGCCCCTACCGAACACCTTTATCACAAAGAGCAGGAGAGGCTACTAGATGGAGCAGAAAGATCCCATCGTCTTCGATGTCGACGGCACCCTTGCGGACTCCGTAGGCCTTTTCATTGAACTGGGCGGAGAACTGTTGGAAGAACTGGGAGCTCCGCCCGTACCAGAAAGTCGAGTGAGGGAGCTTATGAGCCAAGCAACCCCGGACCTACTACTGCAGATGCTTCCCGAAGATTTTCCAGACGCCAAGGCCCAGGTAGACCAACTGATGGCCCAAAATATGGGGAGATGGAGAAAACGATATCATGAGGAGACCAAACCCTTGCCCGGAGCCCTTGACGTCGTTCGGGCTTTAAAGTCCAAGAACTACCCACTAGGCATTGCCACTTCATCAGGTCGAGAACTCCCTTTCCTGAGTAGCTGGGGTATTCGCGAGGATTTCGTCTCGATCGTAGGAAGAGAAGACGTGGAACGTCATAAACCTCACCCTGAATGCCTTCTACTATCAGCGAAAAATCTCCAGGTCGCGCCAGAGCGATGTACCTACGTAGGCGACTCAATCGTAGACATTCGCGCCGCGCGAGCAGCCAATATGCGGGCAATTGCAGTCTCAACCGGTACCGCTTCGGCGTCATCCTTGGAAAAAGAGAAACCCGATGCCCTTCTTGGAAATATCAATGAACTGCTAGAACAGATGTAGCTCTGGATTTCTACGTGGTAATGCATGCACTACAATTCCAAGTGACGCAAAGAAAAACGACACCATGCCCGCGCGCGATTAAGCAAATCTGCAAGGGTTTATTCGAGGTACATCCATGAGAACGGCAGAAGAAATATTCGACCATCACTTAGAAGTCTTTGGGGCTGGGGATATCGAAGGAATATTAACCGATTACTGTGATGAGTCCGTCATGATATACGGCGACAAGATTTGGCGTGGAGTCGAAGGCGCACGCGACTTTTTCCATATGTGGTGTGACGATTTGATCCCCGCCGGAAGCGAATTCAATTTGATCGACCGAAAGGCTTCAAGCGACATGTTCTATATCACATGGACTGCGGAATCCGCGAACTACATTTTCGATTACGGAACCGATACGTTCGTTGTCAAAGACGATAAGATCTGGCGACAAACTGTCGCCACACATCATCGGCCCAAAACTTAGATCTGTCCGAGCTTTAGCTCGAGGCGACCGCTTTTAGCTCTTCGAAGAGATGCTTCTTAAATGTCTGAGCTTTGCAGCACGCCGTCCGATTCCAACTGATCCACCTTCTCACTCGGATACTCCAAAACCTCGAGCAAAATATTGCGATTGTGTTCTCCGAGGAGGGGCGCCTGTAAATCTAGAAGCTCTGGGTGTTCCGAAAATTTAAACGGAAAGCCCGTTATCGTAATCTCACCCAACACGGGATCGGGAACTTGCCTCACCATTTGTCTCGCCTCGTGATATTCGTGCCCAATTCCATCAATTGGAGAAAGAACCGGAGCACACGGTACGCGATTATCTTCAAGACGTTTCAGAATTTCTTTGTCGTCCCCTACTTCTTCCATCCAGTCTTCAATGATCTTTATAAGTTCCACCTGATTAATTCCGCGATCGGCTTGTTGCGCAAATCTCGGATCGTCAAATAGGTCCGGTCTTTCAAGCGCGTCGCATACGTTTTGCCACTGCAGCTGCAGTGCCAGAATCACGATATAACCCCCAGGGCTCTTGAACGCTCCGACAGGACTTATTAGCGGGTGATGTGAGCCCGCACGCATGACCGGCATTTGTCCTTCGCTGATGGAATGTCCCTGTAACGAAATCTCGTGCATGGCGTATAAAGCATCTACCATCGAGAGATCGATATACTGCCCTCTTCCCGTCTGGTTTCGAGCAAACAGTGCATACCCGATAGCAGCAAAGGCATGAAGCCCAGCCGTCTGATCGGCGATCCCAAATCCAACCATATAGGGTGGTCCGTCCGGATCTCCTGTCATATGCATCATTCCAGAAAAGGCCTGAGCAATAAAATCATAACCTGTCTTATGTTTATACGGACCCGTTCTTCCGAAGGCAGAGATCGAGGCCATCACGACACGAGGGTTGATTTTATGAATGGTCTCCCAGTCCATCCCTCGTCTTTCCATGACACCCTCACCATAATTTTCCACGACCACGTCTACCTTTGGGATTAATTCGAGCAAGATCTGTACAGATTCTTCTTTCTTTAAGTCGAGACATAGGCTTTGCTTGCCTCGGTTTTGTTGAATGTAATAGCCACTGCGTCCGTCTTTCACGACCGGGAGAATTCTCGCTGGATCGCCTCCTGGCGCGTGCTCTACCTTAATAATTTCTGCACCCATTTCAGCCATCAGGCGTGTAACCGTTGGGCCGGCCAAGTACTGAGTAAAATCTAAAACCCGAACCCCCGACAAAAGACCCGGCGTAGCTTCCTTATCCTGCATGAAATTCCCCTACCTGAAAATTTTAAAGCTTACTATACGAGTTAACCCTTAAACGTTTTACAACTGGCTCGTCCTACTCAACTCGCAACCAAGTGATCATCCCATAAATCAAGTGTCACCGAATCGTTAGGGGGTGAGTCATCCCCAAAAAGCTCTGTCGCAAGGAATTTTACTCCATACAAATGCTGAGGCGAAGCTCCCGTTCCTTGTCCGTGTGAATCCGCAAATACAAACACTCCGTGGTCTTCGACAACCTCTCCCACCTTACCTCTGGCGTATCTTGGAAGACGAGTATGTCCCATCGGATGAATGTTTTTCGCCAAAACGGACTGTCCAACTTTAAAAGATGCAGCCACGTCCAAGTCGATACGGGTGCTCGCTCCCGAACGAGCCAGTCCATTAGCATTTTCAGGCGTAAGCATGCTGTCGGAGGGTCCTTGAGGAGAACTCGCCTTCCCGGAAGACAGCTCGTCAGCCGTGAGGACTCCCTTTTCGACCAGTAAAGTCTCAAAGCTGTGCAACCAATGTTCGTAATACGAGCTCGTGAGATAGGACGCAAAGCTCATGCGCTCCATGCCGTGACGCAGTTCATCCAAATTGAAAAACCTAAGCGCCATAAGAGCCGGGAACATTCCAAAAACTCTCTTTTCCCAGGGATAATGAAAGACGGGTTCATTCGCTTCTTTCATTACAGGCCCAAACCCGTCAAGCCCACCTAAGTCATGTGGTCCGTTCACGATTCCTTATACTCCACGCGTTCAACCCCGATCATAGAATCTCGTGTGATCAGTTCCGCAAGTTCTTCTTCCGAAAGAGCGTCGGTTCCTTCAGGTCGTTCAGGTAAAACCATGTAACGCACTTCTGCCGTGCTATCCCATACACGAACTTCGATTTCTTCAGATAAATCAAGACCAAACTCACTAAGAATTCCGCGTGGATCTTTTACCGCACGGGAGCGATATGGTGGCGACTTATACCAGACCGGAGGCAGACCCAAAACAGGCCAGGGATAGCAGCTACACAATGTGCAGACGATAAGGTTATGTGTTTTTGGAGTGTTCTCTACGACGACCATGTCCTCGCCTTGCATTCCAGAAAACCCAAGCTCACTTATCGCAGAGGTTCCATCCGCAAGAAGCCTCTTTTTGTATTCCGGGTCGGACCATGCCCTCGCCACCACTTTTGCTCCATTTTGCGGACCGACTTTGTTCTCATAAAAATCGACCAATGTATCGATCGCCTCAGGGTCAATTAAACCCTTGTCGCTAAGGACCTTTTCAAGGGACTTAACTCTGAGAACAACTTCTGGATCGGGATCACGATGATTTGCGCCCAAGACTCTCCTCCTCTGCCTTCTATAGGATGCTAGGCTTGCTTTGTCGCACGGCCAAGTCCGAAAGACACGATTTGGCCAAAACTATCCTTTAACTTAGGAGGCCCGAGATGCCAGTCCAACGCCCTAACGAAGAACAACTAAGACAATTGGCTGCAGACCTTTATCTTCATCTTTCGGAAGAGGACGTGCAATCCTTCAA
This sequence comes from Deltaproteobacteria bacterium UBA6930, assembly GCA_002450755.1. Classification (GTDB taxonomy): domain Bacteria; phylum Myxococcota_A; class UBA9160; order UBA9160; family UBA6930; genus UBA6930. Next base: position 27 of record DKAI01000112.1, on the reverse strand, counting down.
AGGACTGATGGAACCCAGTTTCCGTAA
>DKAI01000125.1 GCA_002450755.1 Deltaproteobacteria bacterium UBA6930 | reverse complement strand
CGATATTCCGATTATTTCGGCTGGAATGTCTGGGGCGGGCAGAGAATTCGTTTCGACAATTGGGGGTTACAATTTTATTTTTTCATCGCCTATGAAAATTCCTCGTCTCGCCGATGATCTGGACAAGATGGCTCAGGCGACTGGCAAGGAAGTTGCCACATATGCGCTTCTACATTTGGTCGCGGCAGAGACCGACGATAAGGCTTGGCAAATGTGCAACGATATTGTTGAACAGGCCGACTTTGCAGCAATTGAGAATATGCTCGTTCCCGCTGGACTTGACACTCATCAAGATGGAAATATTCAGCAGATACGAAGCTCAGTGGAACAGGGCGAGCTCGCAGGTGGCAACCCTGAGGAGGCGAACATGGCGTTCATGGGAATTCCCGCATTGATCGGATCCTACGAAACAGTCGCGCGTAAGATTGACGATATAGCGTCTCATCCAAAGGTAAAAGGGATACTTTTTAGTTGGCCCGAGTGGGTGTCTGGAATACGGGACTTTGGGGAAAAAATCATTCCTCTCCTGGATTGTCGTAAGGACTGGGATGTGGCCCGAGATGGAGGTTTGCGGGGAGGCAGCTTTTAGAAGCTACCGACTCAACCGTTGTTCCAATGTACCAAAGGAAGACCTGCGACTGGGGATTGGAAGTATGGAATATTGGTCCCGCGCAGGCTGCCAATGTAAGCCGTACGAAGATCTTTACCTCCAAAAGTAATGCTTGCCATCCATGGCGCGATTTTGCCCTCGCATGAGAGCAAAACTTCGGTAGTGACTTCATCTTTGGTAAAAGCTTCGTCAATTCGTGCGATCTCTTCGCTCGAAGTGTCGCTTAAAAGAATTCGGAGATCCCCTTCGGGAGTGATCGCGAAAATTCGATCGGTCATCACGTGGGTTCCCCAAAGGTTACCAAATGAATCGAAAGCAATCCCATCAAGAAAAGTTCCATGATCGCTTGGACCAAACGTTTCTTGGTTGCCAAGAGAACTATCCTCTCGGATCTTAAATCTCACTACATTTCTCCCGCAGGTTTGGACCACGTAAAGATATTGTTCTGCGGCATCGAGTTTGCATTCGTTAGTAAAGCGAAGACCATCAGCAACAGTACGCACTATTCCGTTTTCATATAGGAGTACCTTACCGTCCGCGACGTTTGGGCTGATTGCCTTTGGCCAATCGTGAATCATCGTAGAGACAGTGATCCAAATCCTGTCCTTGCTATCTCTTGCGATGAAGTTTACTTTTCCGATCGGTTCTCCATCAAGAGTGTCAAAGATGAGTTCAGTTTTTCCATCTCTGCTCATTCTCTCAAGGCAATCTGTGCCAAAGTTAGAGATCAGAATGTCACCGTTTTTTTCAAACGCGAGGCCATTTGGTAGAGTCCCCGATACAAAACGTTCAGCGTCACTTCCAGCGGTGATGAAATCATCCTGATGATCTTGAGTTATGATTTTTTGGGATCCATCAGCGAGTATACGTACCACGCCACCTCTGGCATCGGCAGACCATAGGGTTCCATCTTTTTCGGCCAAGATGCACTCGGGACGTTGCAAATCGTTTCCAATAGTAGAAATGCTTGATCTATCGACCTCAAACCCGTCTAAAGGATTGGCACTCATTCTTTCCTCCTATGAGTAAAAATATTTGAAAATTCATCAGTCAGTAATAAAACAGAGAACTCGCAACTCAATACTTCGCCTAGAGGGTGAGTCTGGATTGGCCCGAGGATTAGAAAAAGCTGCGTGAGGGCAGGTGTTTCCAATGACACCTAAGGAATCGTAGGCTTTTAACACGAGGACTTCTTCGGGCTTCATCTTTGGGTAGTAGAACCATCGTTGGTTCTTGGAGAATTTTACGTTGTATGTCTCTATACCTATGTTGTGCCAACTGTAATTGCTCGCACCGTATCCGAAAACATTAATTTCGAAAAGATCGGTTGCGCTGACGGTTCGTGCGTCACAGACGGCGAGGGGAAAATCATCAACAACAGGGCTCAGGCCACGCCAGAAATTTAAAGATATTATTCTTGCAGAATGCTCAGGAGGGCTTTCTCCATGGATAGCGAGATAGTCCGACCAGGTCGTATTCGTCGTGTAGTCCATGTGGGCAAGGCCGATGTAACCGCCTCCTGCATCCCCGCCTGTTATATTGCTTTTTCCATCGGTTCCACCTCCTGAAATTTGTCGCCCGGGTTCGCGAATTAAATGATCATAGGTGTAAACGAAGGACGCACCTGTGATTTCTCTCGCTAGTTCCTTGCACTCTTCGTAGTAAACATTCATGACTTCCTTATTATCTAGAAAATTTTCTACGCTAGAGGGTCGATTAATAAGCTGGAAGCCACTGGTTTCGAGTCCTAGAGATTTCGAGCACCTCGCATCACCGATGATCGTTTTTATTTTTTCTGAATGGAGATCACCAACTCCTCGGCTTTCGCGCATATCAAAATCTAGAGGTGCGTCTGTCGTGATGTTCCCTCCTTGGGCTGGGAAATAAGATATTTCACTGCTGACTTCTTCGTTAAGAATCATCGAGTTAAATCCATGAAAGGTACTTCCGCCCACCCTTTATCGTAGGGGGAAAAGAAGCGAGCTTTAAGCGATACATGACGAAAATTCCACGACCCTTCCCGAAGAACAATCTGATCTACGTAGCGCCCTGTTAACCATACCGCTTGATTGTCTTTTTTGAGAGTAGCCATTTGTATCAAATACCATCTAGCTTCGGCAGATAATCCGTCATCGCTGATTAAAATTGATGAGTTTGTGACATGATGAATCGCCAAAGATAGTGTTTCTGGTAATTTAGAAAAAAAATTGTGAAGATTCTCGCGACCCTTAAAAACTCCGAGGCTACCTCCGTCCCAAACTCCGTCTTCAGTAAAAAGATCGCATAAGCCGTCAGCATCGTATCCTTCATCACATAAATCGCAGTAACGGGCCTTTAGGTTTCTAATTTTTTCTACGTTTTCTGCTCTTTCTAGTCGGTCTTCGAGGTCCATACAAAACTCCTTTTCTTGAACCATCATTCACAAAGTTTTGCCAAGGCTATTCTACATGTTTGCAAGTAGTTCCTGGCAACCTCATTTAGCGTAAGATCACGGGAAAATGCGATTGGAGTCCTGCTTTGCTACAGCGGATACTGTATCGTCCTTCGTTCTCGAGAAAAAGGAATAAAAATATGAAGACTTACGAGCTCAGTGCTCCGAAAGGCCTGGACGCCTTGTCTTGTCAGGAGAGACCCGATGCACCTATTGGTGCTCGTGATGTCCGAGTAGAGATGAAAGCATGGTCGCTAAATTTCAGAGATCTCAATGTTCCGCTTGGTGGATATCCAGGGAACGACAAAATTGTGCGGAATCCACCTCTCGTACCACTTTCAGATGGTTCGGGAGAAGTTGTTGAAATTGGCTCCGATGTAGAGGAGTTTTCTGTTGGAGATAAGGTTACTTCTTCCTTTTTTAGGGACTGGGAATCAGGAGCGGCCGAGGCAAGTCAATTGTCCTCTGCTCTCGGCGGGGGGCTTGACGGGACCCTTGCCGAAAGGGTTGTTCTTCCCGATAGAGGGTGGGTTAAGGCCCCTTCACATCTGACTTACGAAGAAGCGTCTACTCTACCTTGCGCGGCATTAACCGCTTGGCAATCGTTAACCGCGGCAAACCTTATTCCTGGACAAAGTGTTCTGGCTCAAGGAACGGGTGGAGTTTCGATATTTACGCTTCAACTGGCGAAGGCCGCAGGAGCTCGCGTTATTATTACCAGTAGCAGTAACAAAAAACTTGAAAAAGCGCGCTCTCTAGGCGCCGACGTGACCATAAATTATCGAGAGCAACCTGATTGGGAAAAGGAGGTTTTGGCGGCGACAAACGGTGTGGGTGTTGACCAAGTAGTGGAGGTCGGCGGTTCAGGAACGTTGGAGAAATCAATCGCATCGGTCCGTGTTGGAGGTGTAGTAAGCCTTGTCGGGATCCTTTCGGGGCCTACGGGAGGGTTCTCTTCAATCGGAGCAATTTTGAATGCGGTAACGCTTAGAGGAATTTTTGTCGGTAGCAAAGAAATGTTCAAGTTAATGAATGCCTCGATTGAAGTAAGTAAATTGCGACCAGCAATCGATCAAGTTTTCGATTTTGACTCCTTGGAGGAAGTTAAAGCTGCTTACGATCATTTAAGGAGTGCTAAGCATTTTGGCAAGGTAGTTATAAGTCGCGTCTAGTCCATTCTCTGGGCGCACACCACTACATGATCACTCTCGGGTAGTGGGGCTTCTCTATTAAAGTTTCCGTACCATTTCGAAATCCCAAGCCCCGCTCGTTCCAAAAGGGTCGGTATCTGATCCGTCCGAAGATAGCGCTGCGGAATTTCCGTAGTAATTACTTCGCTTCGATCCCTAGGCACGTGGCGGTACTCAGCTTGTACCATCTGGGAAGAGCTATTCCACTTTCCCCTTTCAATAACATCATAGGTCGTCCCATCGACTTTTATGGTTGCAATCATCTCTACTGTTTCGGTGCGGTTGTCACCAATGGGTTCGGATCTGTGGAGGGCTTCTACAGAATATCCATCAAACCAAAACTCTCCATATTCTTGAAGGTGAAGTTTGACCTTTTTAAAACATTGGACGACTGAATCGTCATCGAGAAGAGAGTAGAGCACATTATAGGGAGCAATTATTCGATCGAACGACATGTTGAGTTGAAAATCACGTATGTCAGCAAGGTGCGTTGTAATTCCAAGCGCCTCGGATATCTCTACGCACTCTTTGTCATTATCGATTCCGGTGACCCGTAATCCGTCTCTCAGTAGGACCTTTCCAATACGACCTGTCCCACATCCAAGTTCAAGGACGTTCTTCGATCCTCGACATACTTCGCGGTAGAACTGCTTATCACCCGGGGTTCCAACATGTACGGCTTCGTAAAGGCGAGCCGGGTACTCGCGGGACATAATCCGATTTCTATGAAAAGCGCGGAAGCACTTTGGTTCCGAAAAGTTCTAGCGAACGCATGATTTGCTCGCGGTTATGAAGACCCTGAGGAATAAGTAAAAAACATTCGTTTATTGGAAACCTTTCCGATGCCTCTTCGATTCTTCGCGAAATTGTGTCGGGAGAACCAACTAAATATTCGGGGTGCCCCTGGCCAAAAGGAACAAACCATTCTTCCCACATCCACTTGACGTCTTCTAGCAGTGCATGTGCTTCTTCGTCAGTAGGGGCGCAGATCATTACTCCTCCCCAGGCGGCCTCATCGCCAGGTTTTATACTGTGTCCATGCTTCGATGCCTCGATATTGTATTCGGCCCAAAGGCGCTCGCAAAAATCGAAATTTGAAGACAACACAATAGGACGCCCTTTGTACTTTGCCCAAAACATTGCAGTGCGCATACTGTGGGTAAATCCGGCATACAGTTGCGGGTATGGGGTTTGTAGAGGTCGCGGACAGATTCCCACCTCGCTGATGACCATATCTTTTTCTACACCTTTTCCGTATTTGGTGTATACGGGAGCTTCGTGGGGATTTTTGTAATCGATTGGAGGTATTTGCCAATGCTTTCCTCGATAGGAGAACGTCTCGTTTTGTAGCGCCGCCAAAACGATTTCAACAAACTCGGTGAAGTATTCTCGGTTTAGTGCGTCTTCCTCGGTGTCACGGTTCCATGGCCCAACGGGTGCGAGCTCATTTCTAATGCGAAAGCTACTCACCCAGCGCGCTTGGTAGCCCCGCACTAGACCAACTGAGAACCGGCCACCTAGCATATGATCCATAGTAGCTATAGATTCGGCTGTCCTTATTGGATTATGGGTGGTGCTTACAAATCCACACGTAATTACGCGAAGTTTCTTACTGTGGTTTCCAATAAACATTCCCGTGAGAGTCGGCTCGTTGCTGGCCTCAAATCCTTCAATCTGTAAATGGTGTTCAGGATGGCCAAAACCGGAAAAACCAAGATCATCTGCAGTTTCAACGTATTCCCCGAGTTCACTCAGCATTCGTTGATAAAGATCTGGGCGGAGGCCTGCCTTACCCGCTTGTAATTCCTCACGTCTTCCAAGAGTACAATAAACGAAAAGATTGAAATCCATTATGTCAGTATAGCCGGTCTACCGCATAGGCTACTCTTTTCCTTAATAGGAGACAGACATATGGATAACCAGGAAATCACGTTTGAGTCTGATGGTGTCACTCTTCATGGGGTGATAGAAAGGCCAGAGTCCCAGGGTCCTCACCCAGTAGTTATCTTAAGTCACGGGCTGTCGGGCTTGGCTTCTATTGGACTCGATCTTTACAGCAGGTGCTTCGTGGAGGCGGGTATTGCTTGTCTTACTTATGACCACAGGAATTGGGGTAAAAGTGGCGGGTGGCCTCGCTGTGAGACGGACCCCTGGCGTCAAGTAGCAGATATGCGAGAGGCAGTTTCTGTTGCAAGAAATCTCGCTGATATTGATGGCGAACGTTTGGGAATTTGGGGTACAAGCTACTCAGGGGGACATGTTTTGACGGTTGCTGCCCTCGATAAAAGAGTACGATGCGTGGTATCGCAGGTGCCTTTAATAAGTGGATCCCGGACTTTTGAAGCCTGGGTTCCTGAAGATAAACGAACTCGATTCTTGGAGCGTTTAGGACAGGACCGAGACGCAAGGGCTTCTGGATTTCCTCCGCTGACTACTCAGGCGGCTACTCCAGGAAGCGAGACTGAGGAATGGATCGAGCGATGCGATGACGGTTCTTATGTCAATGCTCTCACCGTTAGGAGTTTCGATCTTTTGCGCTCGTACGAGCCGATCTCTTTCATGGAGGAGATCGCACCAACTCCTTTGTTGATGATAGTCGCAGAAAATGACACTCAGACGCCGACGGCTTGGCAAATTGAGGCAATTGAAAAATCGGGTGAACCCAAGCAACTATTACGTCTGGACTGCCGCCATTATGATGTTTACATGGACCGTTTGCCGGAGGCTGCGAATGCGGCCCGCGATTGGTTTATTAAGTACTTGAAATGAAAAGTGTGGATGCAGGAGCCGTCATGGCTCGACCCTATGTGCTACTTCGACAAAATACTAAAAGCTGATTATTTGCAGGCATCGGCTTCCTTGCCTGCAAAAGTAGGCCCCTAGTCTCGCATTCATCTCGTACCAACTCGAAATCTCGGATTCCCCAGTCAGGATTTCGAGACCTCAAATCCTTGTCAAAACTGTCGTTACTTTCCGCCGTATGAGCGTCATTGATTCGATAGGGTCCGTAGAGAATCAGGAGCCCCTGAGGAACAAGGTGTCTTTTTGCTCCCTCTATAAGGGCAATACAGGCATCAAAGTGAGAAATATGGATCATGTTTGCGTTGAAAATCGCATCTACGGTTCCCAGTGGCCATGATTTTTCTCGAACATCAATTTTTAGAGCGGGCAAAATATTGTCTGATCCAGCATCCGCTGCCCAAGCGTCGATTGATTTCAGGGAGTCTGGATCTAAGTCGGTTGGCTGCCATTCAAGGTGGGGCAGGTGAGAAGCGAAGTAGGCGGCGTGTTCACCAGTTCCACTAGCGATTTCGAGCACTTTCCCTGTAGCTACGAGGAGATAATTGAGTTCAAAAAGAATCGGTTCGCGATTTCTTGCAGTCGCAGGCGCATGCTTTTTATTGCTCACGCCTAGATTGTTGCTCGGACTTAAGAAGTTGCCAAGAGTCTAACAGATGGGTGCTTATCCGGGACGAATCGACTAATTTGATGTGATGCCAAAACGCCAAGAACAAGAAAAAGCCCAGGAAGAAGTAACCGAAGTTGCCCGCGACGTCCTGCGAATGCAGTTGCCTATTCGTATGCCTGGATTGGGTCACGTTAATTGTTACGCCATTGTTGACAAGGATGGTGCCGCACTCGTAGACCCAGGATTGCCAGGACCTGGCACTTGGAGGGCACTGAAAAAGCGTCTAAAGTCGGTAGGTTTACGGGTAGGGAACGTCCATACCGTGATAGTTACCCATTCTCACGCAGACCATTTCGGAGGTGCGGTACGCCTGGCGCGTGAGGCTGGAGCTCGGGTAATTGCCCATCGAAGCTTTCGGTTTGGTCTGGGTTCGGAACATCCGGAGGTGTCCGCCGATGATTTGGCGGCTCAGCGTGAGGCCGAGGCGGTAAGTGGAGAGCTGTCGGATCGGGGAGGTGTTCTGGCCGGAAGTAGGCTTAACAGCCCATCTGATGTTTGGAATCGTCCGTCGCCGTGGGGGGGAACGAGTCCAAAACCGACACTTCGAAATCGCTTGAAATGGGGAACATTTTCTTTTTTTAGAGGCAACATCGTACCTGCGATTTCGGACCCAACCTCCGGGGGCGAGGTGCTCAGGTTGGCAGGTCGGGAGTGGTTTGTGGTGCATACACCCGGGCATACAGAAGATCATATTTGTCTCCATGATCCTTCAGAAGAGATCTTTCTTTCTGGAGATCATGTCCTTCCTACTATCACCCCTCACATTTCGGGCCTTTCTTTAGCGAAAGACCCCTTAAACGAATTCTTTGAGTCTTTAAATGCTGTGGCTCAAATTCCCCATATCAGGCAAGCTCTGCCCGCACACGGTCATCCTTTTTTCGACCTGGCAGGGCGAGCTGAGGCGATAAGAGTCCATCATATTGAACGATTAGAAAAAGTTAAAAAAATTGGAAGAGAACTCGGTCCGGCAAGTGTTATGGAGTTTTCTCAAAAGCTATTTCGTAAACGTTCTTGGGGATCTATGGCGGAAAGCGAGACCTATGCACACTTGGAACATTTAAGGCATAGTAGGGATGCCGAGGTTCACAACGACCGTGAGGGACGCCTGATTTACGAGACAGGCTAATAGGAACTCTTTTAACGATAAACACGAGGTGACTCTAAATGACAAGCGTGAGTGCACTACAGGCAACATATAGTTCAGGATTTTCAACGGAAGGTGTCAAGTGGAATCATCTTCTTGGCGGTGACGGATTCGATTACCCTATCGACTATTGGATCGCAATTTTGGGCGCGCAACCAGCCACCGGCCGAATTGATTTTCTTGGTAAATGGGAGCCCAACTCGTACTGTCACTATCACAGGCACTTGGGGGAAACGACAACAATTGTTCTAGAAGGTGAGCACCACCTGGTAGAGAAAACGGCGACTCAAACAATTCATAAGACTCGTACGAGAGGTCACATCGGTCAGAGTCCTTATGGAGAAACTCATATGGAATACGCCGGGGAGAATGGCTCTGTTCTTCTCTTTAGCATGCAATGTCGTGATAAATATGTTTTTGAAGTTCTTGATCAGGATGACAAGGCAATTAAGGCTCTGACGTTTGAAGAGTTCGTATCGGGTAACTACTAGTTGTACACTAATCCGAACTTTTAAATACATAAAGTCTTGAATTAGAAAACAGGTTAAGGTCCGTAAACCAGAAACTTCAAGAGCTGCCAACGGTCACCACTAATTTACCCATTGCCCTCCGCTCCTTAAGGTCCTCTAGAGAATGGGAAAAATTTTCAAAATCGTAAACTTTTCCGATGAGGGGCTGTAAAGTTTTCGTTTCGAACATTTTTTGAAGTTCAGCAAGATTTTCGTCTGCACCTTCGGGGTCTCTCCGGGTCCAATCTCCAAAGAAAACGCCAACGATCTCACAACCTTTCAAGAGAGCGAGGTTCGTTGGTACCTTAGGAATGCCTTGAACAAAACCAATAACCAATACTCTCCCTTCCCACGCGACGCAGCGCATACACTGGTCAAAAAGGGGGCCCCCAATTGGATCGTAGATAACGTCTGCACCGAGCCCATTGGTGATAGCTTTAACTTTGTCTTTGAGATTGCCGTCAGAGTAATTAACGATTTCCGCCGCACCTGCCTTTTTGGCGATCTCGAGCTTTTCATCGGAACTTGCAGCCGCGATCACTTTTGCTCCCATCGCATTTCCCAGTTCAACGGCGGAAATGCCGACTCCCCCTGCAGCTCCCAGAACCAAAAGGGTCTGGTTCTCACGAAGTCGGGCGCGCTGTTTTAGAGCATAGTAGGAGGTTCCATACGTCACGCTAATTCCTGCAGCTGTAACCAAGTCCATTCCTTTGGGGACTGTCCGAAGGCTGTCTTCACTTGCAACTACCTTCTCGGCTAAGCCCCCAGCCCAAACGGTTGCAACTACAGGCTGCCCCGGGCGATACTTAAGGACATCCGCCCCAACTTTTTCAATAATCCCAGCGACTTCAGTGCCTGGGCTAAATGGAAAAGGAGGGATTGCCTGGTATTTCCCTTCTGCCATCAGGACATCTGGATAGTTCATTCCGCAAGCCTGAACCGAAATGAGGACTTGTCTCGCATTTGGTAGAGGTGGCTCAACTTCTTCGATTTTCAATGATTCGATAGGGCCAAATTCATGACATAAGACTGCGCGCATTGTATCTCCTAAGTAGAAGAATCCTGTAGCATGAATTACCGGTTTTGTCCGAGACTAACGTGTGGAGCTCAAATTATGAATAAATCGCCAATCAAAGATCGACAGGAACGCTTAGAAAAAATTCGGAACGAGATGGGTGGGAGAGAAAAACTTCACGCGATGAAGGCAGCTGGAGATCGGACAATTCGGGAGCATATCGAGGGCATTCTTGATGCCGGATCGTTTCGAGAATTGGGAACCTTTGCGCGATCTCTAAGGGTTGATAAAAAAGAAGTGACCCCTGGAGATGGAAAAATTGGAGGGCATGGTCTCATTGCTGGTCGCCCAGTCGCAGTTTTTGGCGACGATATAACGGTACTTCGAGGAACAAGCTCAGAGGTTGGAACCAGAAAAGAGCATAGACTTTATGAACGGGCTTTGGCTATGGGGATACCGATAGTTCACTTTGGGGAAACTGGTGGCGGGAGAATTCCAGACCTTATGGGCTCAGAGGGCCTTTCGGAGGCTGGAGGACTCATGAATATGGCAACGCGACGGCATAAAGTCCCAATGGCGACAGCAATTGTAGGGCAGTCTTTTGGTGGTTCCTCTTTTCTCTCCGCCATGTCGGACTACGTTGTCATGGTCGAAGGCTCTTGCCTGGCTGTTACATCACCGAAAGTGTTTGAGATTGCGACAGGTGAAGAAATTACCTTTGAAGAAGTCGGTGGCGCGACCGTTCATGCTAAACACACCGGTCAAATTGATTTAAGTGTTTCGACCGATGAGGAAGCTTACGAAGCCATTCGTCGATGGCTATCTTACTTACCCAATAATGCTTCCGAGATCACTCCACGAACCGAGTTTCGAAAGACAAATGGACCTGATTCAGGGCTGGCTTCATTAGTCCCCGATCGAAGGACACGTGGATATGATATGCGAAAGGTTGTGGAGAGAATATGCGACGAAGATTCGTTTTTTGAAGTTCAGCCCTTATTTGCAAGAAACGTGACAGCTGGATTGGCTCGACTGAATGGCTTCGCGATTGGTATCGTTGCAAATAACCCGTTTTTTCAAGCAGGTACCCTTGATCCAAATGCCTGTCAGAAAATTATAAGGTTGCTTACTATCTGCGATTCATTCAATTTGCCCGTCGTTTTTCTTGTTGATGTCCCAGGATTTATGGTCGGTCGTAAGGTAGAGCACGACAAGATACTGCACTGGGGGATGAGAATGATGCAGGCTTTGCAAAACGCTTCTACTCCAACGCTGACGGTATGCCTCAGAAAAGCTTTCGGTCTGGCTTGGCATGCCATGAATGGTTCCCGGATGGGAAACAAAGGACTTTATGCCTGGCCAGGAGCCGAGATTGGATTCATGGATCCCCAAGTCGGAGTAAATGTTGCATACGGAAAGAAGTTGGGTTCCATTGAGGACGATGAGAAGAGAGAAGAGGAAAGGCTTCGTTTGTTGCAAGAAATTAATGAAGCTACAAGCCCCTACGAGGCCGCAGGTGCGATGTGGATCGATGAAATTATTGACCCTGCTCTAACGAGGCAGACACTTGCGGAAGATCTTGAAAGATTATCCAATCGAGTTATCCCGCCGCCCGAGCAGCGACCTTTATCGTATTGGCCTACCTGTTGAGCGCTTTTAGGTCCCCCTAGACATTTTCAGATTTCTAGGACTGTTACCGTTTAGCTTGTCGTCCAAAAAGTATTCCGGCAACTCTTCGGATTTGTATCTCTTCTGACCCTTCGGTTATTCGGTATCTTCGATGATGACGATAAATATGTTCAAACGGTTTATGTCGGCTGTATCCTAGGCCGCCATGGATTTGAATTGCTCGGTCGGAAGCATCGCAAACCAATCTATTAGCGCGGTAGTTGCACATTGAAACTTTATCAGTGACTTCCATATGGTGCAGTTGGTCGAGCTCCCAAGCAGTTTTGTACACCAAGTTGCGTACCATCTCACATTCGGTTTGCAGTTCTGCGAGTGGGAATTGAATCGCCTGATTTTTCCATAAAGGGTTATCGAAGACGATACGTTCTTTTGCGTATTTAACGCTTTCGTCTATACAGAATTGAGCTGCGCCAACGCCTGATGCGGCTTGCCGGATACGATTTTCATGTGTGAAAGTATTCGCAAGTTCAAGGCCAGAGCCTTCTTGGCCTAAAATAGAAGAGCTTGGGACACGTACGTCATGCAGCGAAATTTCGGCATGATCACTTGGCATGTTAAATGTCCACCACATGAAATCGACGCTAAACCCTGCAGAGTTAGTAGGCACTAGAAAAGCTGTGATTCCTTTTGCTTGCCCTGGCTTACCCGAGGTTCTAGCGAAAATCATATCGTGAGTTGCGCTATGCAAACCCGTGTTGAATCGTTTACTACCGTTTAAGATCCAATCATCTCCATCTTTTACTGCAGTCGTTTCTAGCCAAGTTGCGTCGCTCCCATGAGATGGCTCGGTAAGCCCGAAGCCAATAGGTTGGGAACCATCAATTAGTCCCTCCAAAAATTCATCCTTTTGCGCCTGTGTACCAAACCGATGGAGCATTATCGCTATCGGAAAGTTCCCAACAATCGATGATTCGTTTTGCAAGTCATTATGAAGGCCCAGACCTTTTGCTGCTAAGTGTTCTCGTATGATAGCCATAGCCAGGTTAGAGCCTTCGGATCCTCCCATATCCTTTGGCAAGCCGAAGCGTAGGTGACCGGCAGCATCCGATCGTCTTCGCATTTCCGAAAGGAGTTCTTCCCATTCTTCGCGGGGTTGTCCATCGTTCTCCCAATTTGTTCTTGAATGCTCTCTTCGGTGATCGAAAAATCTCTGGTTATCATCGGCAAGTTCGAGAGGCAGGATTTCGGTTTCGATAAATCGATCCAACTCGATGAGTTTGTTTTGGATGTCCGTTGGGATGGTAAAGTCCAAGAAGATCTCCTGTAAAAAATTAAAAAACGGTCGGATCTAAGAACCGACGTAAAACATTTTCGGTAATTCGGGAAACATTGTTATTGTAGTTTTTTGATGAGAGCGCGCCGGACCATGCAATTGATCCAGTAGAAAATACTGCGCCTCCACCAGGCGTTTCGTAAAAAACCATGTCGGCGCGAACATGGGGGCACGTTGTACCCGTAATAGCTTTATGAGCATGCGTATGTTCTTCAGCAACCCAATGGTATCCATCGGAGAAATTCGTAGCTGATGCGATTACCAACGCATGCGGAGGAGTTCCAAGTTGTAAGTCGGCACGGTCAATTTCTAACCCTGCGGCACCACCGCCCATTTCACCAAAGTCTCCAATCTTTTCTTCCGCTTTTATTCCTTTGAAAATAAATTCTACTCGCGGGTCGAAGCTGTCATCTGTCCGCTCATAAAAGGTAGACTTGTCAAATCCCTGTGCGGTGAAACCGATTCCAGCAATTGCCTGAGGGGGGAGCCCATTGCGTCTCCATAGACCTCCTAATTCGCCACTGAAGGAATGATAGTATTCGCCGGGCTCGGAAATCCAACTTCGACTGCCGTCTTCCGCTCTTCTGACTTCAATTACGCCGGGAAAATCTTTGTGGTAATCGATTTTCCAGTAGAATCCATTACCGCCCATATACATAAACCTTCCTCCCCTCTGTTGGTATGCAAGGAGAGTGTTCATCATGTTACGCGAATAATATTCTGGGTGGGTTCCCGTCATGACACAGGAATAGGGTTCCAAAAGGCTGAATCCTTCGTTGTGTAAATCTTCATCTGTAAAGATATCGACGTCGAAGTTTTTTTGTTCAAGCCAATCAATGATATGAGTATCCGCAGCAAACTGCCAAGCCCAGGTGTGTGGCCTCATGTTTAGTACTGGGCGTAGTCTAGAGGAATACGAACAGCCACTTCCGTCCACGTGTGAGTCATAAGACGAAATTCCTAAATCTGCATGATGTTGCAAATACTGCGCCTCGGCGTCCAGAACGGTGAAGGCATTCAATATTTGCTCTGAAAATACCCATTCAGTCCCGACATGATAGTTCGCATATGCGCAATAGCTTGCCGTGGGTATAAGTAGAGCGAGACGAGATCGAGCAGTACCTTTTGGGGGTCTTACGTAGAAGGGAAGGTATTCTTCCTCTTCTCCCATTGTTAGTTTTGCTGCGTATAAACCAGATGGGAAGCCATCTGGTATTTCAAATTGAAAATCGGTATCCCAACCGCAATCATAGAGATCGTCCTCGTGAAAGTGAATCGCGCCGTAGTGGGAAGGGGCCTGAGTGAAAGAGTGTTGACTACCATCCCAACGTGATCCTCTTACAGCACGCGTTGGCAAGTTGTATGTACGTGCCTCAAGTCGGTGATGACCAATATCTACAAGGATATCCGAAGAGTTGTTCGCTCCGAAATCCCAAGCAGCTACGACATCGGCATTTAAACTAGAGCTTGTTTCAGAATTTACCAATGATTCGATTTCGCTGAGTCGAAGTGCTTGCTTAGAAACTCGAGGACGCTCGATCTTTCCGTTGAAACAAGACTTTGGAATACCGTCTATTTCCCAAGACGCGATTCTAAAAAATCCGTTATTGCGAATAGAAAGTTTTTTAATTTGAGATTTTGTAATAGAATCACTCGAGTAAGCGTATTGAAATTGAGGGATTTGATGAAGATTTGCTTCGCCCGTTTCATCGTTATAAGTCGCAGCAACTAAGTACCAATGCCTGGGCTGCAGTGGGGTTTCCGAATCGATTGTGAAGACCGGTTCAGATCCGTTACCGATTGAAAAAGACAGAGTACCGTCTTTCGTTATAAAAAGGCCATAACCTGACTTTGCCTTCGGATCCCAGGTCCCCATGAGAGCTTGTTCTTTGCCCTTAGGTAGAGTGGGCCATATAAGAGATAATAGTGTTACTCTTTTTAGGTCGAATGCAGTGATATTGTCTGCCTTTACAAATGAACCGATACCGATTCGCTGGCGACGGCCGGTATGTTCTCCCGTAAAAGCTGCAGGCAATGAGAACTCTTTAAAACCGGGACCTGTTGCGGAACTGTCGGCGCATCGAAGGCGGACCAGTTCCGCCTGGTAAGACAATCTTTGAGGTGAAGAGACCTTGAACGAGATCGCTTCTCCCGGGGAGCCGCAAATTTTATCAGAATATCCAGTGATCTTTTCCATAATGATCTCTAAGGTTCCAGTCGCTCGCCAGTGGCGAGTTCCCAGCGGCGTCGAAATAATCCCCAGAGAGCCCCGCGAAAGTTATCAAAGGGATCGCCTTCAAAAATGATTTTCTTTCCGCGCACACCTGGATTAATTCCTATTCGCCATTCCTCATTTGGTCTTGTACAAACCAAAATTCTCTTACCTTCGAGAGGAGTCCATCGGAGAATTTGAAGAATTTCTCGTAATTCTGCGCTGTGTGGACCAAATGGTGTATCGCGAAATTCGTACGCTAAGTCTTTGCGAGAGGAGTCTATATTCTTCATTGAAATGTTACTCAGATGTTCTTGTTTTAGAGCCGATTACAGATTCTCTCTTCAGGAAATCTATCTCCGTGTCTTCGATCCCAAATTCTCTTAGTATTTCTTCTGTATGTTCCCCGTGTAGAGGAGGCCTTCTCTCGATTTTTCCTGGCGTCTCGGAAAGTTTTACCGGTAACCCGGTTGTTATAAAGGTACCTACTTCAGGGTGGGGCATTTCGACTTTCATGTTTCTTGCCAACACTTGAGGATTCTCGAAAACTTCCTGCATATTCAAGACAGGCCCACAAGGCACGCCTGCTGAATTGATGAGTTCGACCCAGCTGTCGACACTCCGATTTGACAAAACTTTCTCGATCTCTTCAGTCAGTTTTTGGCGGTTTTTAATTCGTGAAGACGAATCATGGAATAGCTCGCTATCTGTCCACTCTGGCTTTCCAAGAGCCGAAGCTAGTTTCCCCCACATTTTTTCATTGCCTGCAGCGATGTTTATATAGCCGTCCTTCGCTGCAAACCTTCCGTACGGGCTCGACAAAGGATGGTGTTGACCGGCAGGTCCGGGAGAAGTTCCTCGGTCAAAAAACATGCCCGCGCCCCATGATAGGATAGAGACCATGGCTTCGAGTAAGGATGTGTGAACTATCTGACCTTTTCCAGTCTTTTCTCGAGAGAGTAAAGCAAGCTGAATTCCATGGGCGGCAAAAATCCCTCCAAGTAGATCACATATTGCGATGCCCGCCCTCGTTGGTCCGCTTTCATCTGTTCCCGTGAGGCTCATGAAACCACTTAAACCCTGGGCAATTTGATCGAACCCGGGTCTTTCCGAGTACGGACCGGTCGCCCCAAAGCCTGAAATACCACAATAAATCAGGCCAGGATTCACCTCCAATAGCAATTCAGCTCCCAGCCCTAGCTCTTTCATGACTCCTGGGCGGAAATTTTCTATTACCACGTCGAATTCTGGGACAAGTTTTAAAAAAAGTTTTCGTCCTTCTGCTTTCTTTAGATTGAGAGTCACCGAGCGCTTCCCACGGTTCGCAGAAAGAAAGAAGTAACTGTCAGTCGTGTTTGCTCGTGAACGGAACTCTCTATCCCCTGTACTCTCAATTTTTACGACATCGGCGCCGTAGTCGGAGAGGAGCATTGTTGCAAACGGTCCTGCCAAGTATCGGGTAAGGTCAAGGACACGGATGTCGCTAAGTGGAGCAGTACTATTCAATTAAGGGCCCATTTCTTTTGTCCAAAGGCCAATAGAAATATCGACTTTTAGTTCGTTTAATAAACTCGCCTTATCCTCTTGGGTTCTATCGCGCCTAATTCTTGCGTTGAAGTGCAGCATCGTTATCTCGAATAAATTCCAAAATCCTGTCTTTCATCCCCAGGATTTTTTCCCACTCATCCGCATAGAATGTCGCCGGAAACCGCCTTAGCCCGTAAAGCGAGACGGCGCCCTTGGCACTAACTTTGAGTTGAAGGTCACCACCTCTTTTTAGAGCTCTATTCTCCGCTCGCAATTTCTCTAGTTCTTGTTTCAATTCTTCTTCGTTTTCAGACAAGCGGATTCTCCCAATTTGAAAATGAACATATTAGAACGAGTCGGAAACTATGTTAGGGGCTCAAAGGAATCCTTTGGAGAATGAGCCGCTGACGTTGCTTTCTTATTGAATTTCATAACTGCTTAAATTATATACGAAAAAGATTAAAAATGTGTTTACTTCCTGGTCTGGAGCCTTGCTGTGTTTCTCTTTTGAGCGCTAGGCGAATCGTTTCCAGCAGAATCCGGTTAATTCGATAGGATAGGGGAGTGGTTTCAATAGGTTTATTTCGGGGGTTCCGATGCTACTTCGAAAATTTTACGCAGATTGGATAAATCCTCTTCCTTTGCTGGTGACAATAGGCTTGGTTGGGTCATCGCTACCTGCTGGTTCTTCTACTGAGGCCTGGGTTGAGGATTTACGACCCATTGCTATTAAAGATTGGAATTACGAGAGAGCAGCGCATCTTTTGGAGAGAGCCGGCTTTGGAGGCTCACCAGAGGAGGTGAAAGCGTTGGAGGCAATGCCTCCCAGCCTTGCCGTTCGGCAATTTATTGACCTTCAGGATATAGACAATACTCACCTCAGACCTTTCGAGGCCTCGGGAGTTCACGACCCAGGCTTAGAGCCATTCCCGCCCAGCAGGCCGGCAACCACGGAGTTGGCAGCGAAGAACGGGGGCGCTCTCGGTGTACTCAATAAGCCGAGTGGAAATCGAAGGCTTCAGCCCTCTGTCGATAGATTCTTTTATTGGTTAAGAGCAAGTCGCCTGGAAACACACCGATTGGCCTATTGGTGGGCGTATCGGATGTTAAATACCGACCGTCCACTTCAAGAAAAGCTCGCCCTGTTCTGGCATGGGCATTTTGCCGTTAATGAGATCAAGGTTCGGGATTATAGGAAGATGGAAAACCAATTAGCCATATTCCATAGTTTGGGGCTCGGGTCGTTCCGTGAACTTTTGATCAAGGTTTCTCAGGATCCTGCGATGCTTTCCTATTTGGACGCGGGAGTAAATGTCAAAGGCTCTCCGAACGAAAATTTTGCGCGAGAGATCATGGAACTTTTTACGATGGGAGTGGGGAATTACGAAGAAATTGACATTAGGGAGGGTGCCCGAGCCTTTACCGGATGGAATTATTCGGATTTAGAGTTTGAAATTAGACAAGATCAACATGACGAACTAGAAAAAGTTTTCCTGGGTCGTGCAGGGAATTTCGATGGAGTCGATGTCATCGACATTATTTTAGAACAGAAAATCACAGCTAAGTTCATTGCGGGTAAATTGTATCGCTTCTTTGTCCGAGATAATCCATCAGAAAAATTTAAAGAGAAACTCGCCCAAACACTTCGTTCAAATGACTATGATATTTCGAAATTTCTTACTGTGATATTTAACTCAAAAGATTTTTACAGTTCAGCATCAATTGGAACACAGATTAAGGCTCCCGTTCCTTTAGTTGTTTCGACTTACCGGAAAATGGGGCTTACGGAAATTCCAGGTGTTCCGGATTTCAATGATATTACTTCAGAGCTCGGGCAGCAGCTTTTTAGGCCACCTTCGGTTGCAGGATGGGCATATGGAGAAAGTTGGATTACGCCGGGACTTCTTATTGCGCGAGGAAATTTTGCGTATGACGTAGTATTCCCCGACATTAATTTTATTCCCCACGATCGGTTTCCAAGGACAGAAAATATCAGAAAAGTCCACGAAAAAATTGCAGCGGGATTAGATGTGACCAACGCGACGATTCCGGAACTAGATGAGAATGTGATGATGTCTGAAGCTAATCAAATGGCCGATCGCGATGAAGATTTTAATACACGCCTTGGTAGTTACCGAGGTTGGCAAATGGCAATTGCAAAAGTAAAGCCAATTCCTCGAAATATTCCTAGGCTAGATCTCAAGGCTATGATCGAGGAGGCACAAGCCAGTACTCTCGAGGAAATTGTGGACCATTTTGTTCTACGACTATTAAGCGTCCCCGTAGATTTAGAGTTTAGGTCGAGGCTGGTAAGGTTTTTGGAAGGGCAATTAGGCACTCGAGACGTAAAGAAGGCGTGGAGCTATCTAGACCGTCCGCTGAGGGAGCTTGTTCATCTGATTCTAAGTACTCCAGAGTATCAATTGGGTTGAGGACGTTTTAATGAGTCGAAATCAAAAAAGAATAAGTTTGAGCCGTAGGGAATTCTCTCGTAATACAG
>DKAI01000093.1:20809-21171 GCA_002450755.1 Deltaproteobacteria bacterium UBA6930 | reverse complement strand
CCGAGCCTCACGAAGATCATCCCCCAATGGAGCCAATTCCAATTCAACCAGTCGAGCTCCACGTAACTCACCGGCATGAATTCGTCCCTGTTTATGCATTAGTTCAAGCACTAAATTTCGGCGCTTTAGGGCCTTATCCGGCTGACGCCTGGGAGAAAGACCGTTGGGACTTTGAATTATGGCTGCAATAAGTGCGGCTTCGGAAAGTGTCAGCTCCGATACTGACTTACCGAAATAGTGAAGAGCCGCCTCCCCCACGCCGTGAACCGCGGCACCACCGCGCTGACCGAGATAAATCTCATTCAAATAGCAGACTAGGATTTCGGTTTTGTCGTACCGAACTTCGACTAGAAGGGCCATCA
>DKAI01000093.1:9696-20486 GCA_002450755.1 Deltaproteobacteria bacterium UBA6930 | reverse complement strand
AGCTTCTTGGACTTTTCTCTTTAGAGTTCGTTCTGGTGTCAGGAAAAAATTCTTTACCAACTGCTGAGTTAGTGTGCTCCCTCCTTGACGAACCCCGCCTGCTTTCACATTTACAATCAAAGCGCCAAGAATCCTCCGAAGATCTATGCCTCGGTGCTCCAAAAACCGTTGGTCTTCAACGGCAAAAATGGCGTCAATTAAGTGATTCGGCACCTGTTGAATCTTTACGATTTCACGGCGTTCCCGCTCAGGGCCGTAAAAGGTCCCCACTGGTACGGGTTCAAGGATAAACGCTCCTACCTCTCGACCCGTCCCTTGATCTATAATGCGGCTGACCTTTTCCCCGGAAATGCTCACGACTACTTCTTTAGCGGGCTCAGGCCTAGTAGGATGATGGAAGGCCCGCCGATGTAGTGCCAGGGCATCTCCTCTCCAAGAATATTGACCGGGTCGAAGCGGTTGCCGCGCATGAGCTTCGCGGTATGCCAGTTGGTCCAAATGGTCCCAGATGCCACTACGCTCAAGATTGAGGCCAGGATAAATCACGGTCCCTGAGGCATAAACCCTTGTCGGAACACGGAAAAGTTTCCCCGAGAAGCGTTCGTGAACTCGCCGATCCAGGTCCATGAGGTAACGGCCACTAAAAAAACCTACAAAGACGCTCGTTACGACAAGAAGAAGGAGAAAACGCCGGAAGGGCCTTTTCTTCAAATCCTTGGCGCTCTTTCCCTTTTCCCTGCTCTTTTCAGGCATAGCACCTCAGTCATCAGACTCGCAAAGCTCGCAAGTAGTGCCACCCCTTTGGGCCTAAGAAGCGACTATCGCTTGCGTTACTCGAACGGCTTCCCCAGCTTCTAGGTATGACAAAAAATCAAAAGCCGTGGGGTGGGCGATTCGAAGCCTCAACCGAACCTTTGGTAGAACGATTCAGTACCTCGATCGAATTCGATCGAGAACTCGCCCGCTTCGATATACGCGGCTCACGCGCCCATACACGAATGCTCTGCAGCGTTGGCCTTGTTAGTCAAGACGAACGAGACCAGTTGCTGAACGGCCTGGACCAAATTGAAAAAGAACTGCAGGATGGCACCTTCCCCTTTGACGCGGGTCTCGAAGACATCCACATGAACATAGAGGCCAGGCTCGGGAAACTGATCGGGGCAGTCTCTGGAAAACTCCACACCGGACGAAGCAGGAACGATCAAGTAGCAACTGATTTCACTCTTTATCTGCGCGAGACAAACCTACTGATCCAAGAGAAGCTTAGGGATTTACAGGAAACCTTAATTCAAAGAAGTCAGGAACACATCGATACGGCTCTTCCAGGATACACACACATGCAACGGGCTCAGCCTGTTCGCCTTGCACATCACTGGCTGGCGCATGTAGAAGTCCTTCACAGAGATACGCAACGATTCAAGGACCTTTTTAAACGCTTAGCTTTCTCGCCCCTTGGAGCCGGGGCTCTGGCCGGATCTACTTTGCCACTCAATCGAGAGGAGACCTCTGCAGAATTGGGGTTCGATGCTCCCAACGTTAACAGTATGGATAGCGTTGCCTCTCGCGATGGTGCCTTAGAGTTCCTAGCAGACTGCGCCATTTGCGCAGTCCATCTCTCAAGATTGGCAGAAGAGCTCGTCTTGTGGTCGAGTAGTGAGTTTGAATTTGTAGAACTCAGCGACGCCTACTCCACTGGATCCAGCCTCATGCCACAAAAAAAGAATCCAGATGTCCCCGAGCTAGTACGGGCCAAATCAGGTCGATGTATTGGCAATCTCGTCACCTTGTTAACGGTCCTCAAGGGACTTCCCTTAACGTACAACCGGGACCTCCAGGAAGACAAAGAGCCCGTTTTCGATAGCGCCGATACCCTCGTCGGATGTCTCGAAGTTATGGAAGGGGCCCTTAAAAGCCTCACTGTCCAAACCGGAAATATGCTTAAAGCCGCGGAGGACCCGATGCTTCTCGCGACGGACTTAGCTGAGATACTCGTCCGAGAAGGCGTTCCTTTCCGCGAGGCCCACGAAGTCATAGGAAAATTGGTAGCAGATTGTCTAAAGAGAGATCTCGATCCGACAACGCTAAGCTTAAGCGAAATGCGGAAGTTCCATCCTTCCTTTGCTGCTCCGGCCAAGGACCTGATAAGTCTTGAAAAAGCGCTGGAGTTAAGAGACGGCATCGGTGGGACGGCCAGATCAAGCGTTGAAAAGGCCCTCATTACTGCAAAAAAGCGCCTTAAGGAGGATTAGAAAAATTGATCGCGAAAACATTAGGTCGTTGGCAAAAACCCATCGGTGTACTTGTTGTACTTCAACTTGCGATCTTTACGCTGGGATGCGGACGGTATGGTTCTCCAGTCCGACAACAACAGACATCCTCTCCCTCCTTTGCCGAACCGGCCATAACGAGCCCCGCCAATTCGGGTATTCAAAGGACCATTAACCCGGATCGCGATTTTGACGATGGAACGCCAAATTGAGGAAAATTGCCTTTGTAAAAATGCACGGCGCGGGCAATGACTTT
Source organism: Deltaproteobacteria bacterium UBA6930 (assembly GCA_002450755.1). GTDB lineage: Bacteria > Myxococcota_A > UBA9160 > UBA9160 > UBA6930 > UBA6930. The sequence continues at coordinate 17,963 of DKAI01000093.1, read as the reverse complement.
GTAGTCCTGGACGGACGAGCAGAAAACTTGCCTGAACTTGCCAATTTTTGTCATGCGTATGCAGATCGAAACTTTGGCGTCGGCTTCGACCAACTCTTAGTCCTACGCGAATCCGAGCATGCCGACTATCGAATGGAGATATGGAATGCCGAGGGCGGAGAAGTCGAAATGTGCGGCAACGGTATCCGGGCGTTCTTCAAATATATCCGGGATAGAGGCCTTTCAAACTCCGAAACTATCCAGGTAGAAACTCTAGGCGGAATCGTGAGTCCCCGTTGGATCGGAGCAGATCAAATCGCCGTCGATATGGGACCACCCATCCTCGTGCCCAAACAAATCCCCACTAGTTTAGGGACCGGTGACGAACCCGTGGTAAATGTCGATCTCCAAATCAACTCGGGAAGCGTAGCCGTAACCTGCGTCTCTATGGGAAACCCTCACGCTGTCGTATTTGTAAATGATATCGAAAATGCACCTGTCGAAGTTCAAGGCCCTGAAATAGAAAACCACCCGGCCTTTCCCAATAGAGTAAACGTCGAGTTTGTTCAACGCGTTTCTAGCAAGCTATTGCGGCAGCGGACGTGGGAGAGAGGAGTGGGAGAGACGCTCGCATGCGGCAGCGGTGCCTGTGCTACCGGCGTTGCCGCTCAACTCCTTGACCTTTGCAGCCGGCATGTTGCTGTCGAGCTAAGGGGAGGTACTCTCGAAATAGAATGGGATTCTCCCGAATCGTCGGTCATCATGACCGGACCAGCGGCAGAGGTTTTTAAAGGGGAGCTCCTCTGGCCCCCGAGTCCAGAGACGCCCAGTTAGAGCGAGAGTTCGCGAGGAGAAAAATATGTTTGAGGGAGTTCATACCGCGCTAGTAACGCCACTTAAGGGAAACGAAGTCGACGAAGAGGCCCTAGCAAACATGGTTGAATTGCAAATCCGTGCGGGGATTAACGGACTTGTACCCTGTGGTTCAACTGGCGAGTCCGCAACCTTATCCCATTTTGAGCATCGTAAAGTTGTAGAAATTGTCGTAACCACAGCTCGCGGGCGAGTACCAGTTATTGCCGGTACTGGTTCAAACTCCACACTGGAAGCTGTAGAACTTACACAGCATGCAAAAGAGGCTGGGGCAGACGGTGCCCTTCTCATCTCACCTTATTACAACAAACCTACACAAGAAGGAATCATAAGACACTACGATCAAGTGGCCTCGGCGACCTCTCTTCCCTTAATCGTGTACAACATACCAGGCAGAACAGCGTCAAATATTTTACCCAACACTCTTGCACGCATCGCCGAAATCGAAAACGTCGTCGCTGTAAAAGAGGCTTCTGGGGATCTGGAACAAATGTCACAGGCTATCGCCGCTTGCCGTTCGGGGTTCACATTTTTGTCCGGAGACGACGCCCTTACCCTCCCCCTTATGTCAGTTGGCGGGCACGGAGTTATTTCTACGACTTCCAATGTTGTCCCGGCTGAAATGGTCTCCTTGGTCCAGTCTTTCAATTCTGGAGATTTACAAGGTGCCCGTGAAATGCATTACCGATTGCTCCCACTTATAGAGACAATGTTTTCTGAGACGAATCCGATTCCAGTCAAGGCTGCACAGGCCTTAAGGGGGCTTTGCGAAGAAGAAATACGTCTACCACTTCTTCCTATTTCATCTGAGAACAGAGAACGACTCCGAATTTCTCTCAAGGAGTTTGAATTACTTTGACTAAGAAAACTCGTGTACTAGTTCACGGAGCAATGGGCCGAATGGGGGTTGCAGTAAGAGATCTTTTGATCCCCAGGAAGAATTTAATTCTTGCAGGCGCTCTCGAGTCCCCCGAACATCCACTGCTAGGGCAAGAGTTGACGGACGGCATCAAACTTAGTTCAGACATTTCAACGATGGTCTCTTTAGCGAATGTCGCCATCTCTTTTTCACTTCCAGAACCTACGATGTCGTTATCACGAGCATGTGCCACCAATCGCATCGCTTGCGTCATCGGCACTACTGGTTTTAATAATAAACAACTGGCCGAGATCAAATCATTGAGCGAGGAGATACCGATTGTAGTCGCAAGCAACTTTTCTGTGACGGTAAACTTACTCACACTACTGGTTCGAGAAGCTGCAAAATTTTTGAAGAGTGATTACGACGCCGAGATCATCGAGTTACACCATAATCAGAAAGTCGACGCACCAAGCGGAACAGCACTCGAACTCGGGAAGGCCGTGGCTGAAGGACGAGAGGTTGATTTTGAAGAGGTTGCTGTCCGAAACCGAGATGGGGTGACAGGAATTCGATCACCAGGGTCTATCGGTCTACAAGCACTTCGAGGAGGCGACGTAGCTGGGGAGCATACTGTCATGTTTGCAGGTGGAGGCGAACGTCTTGAGCTATCCCACCGAGCTTCAACACGGGAACATTTCGCCAAAGGCGCGATTGTTGCGACGGAATGGGTTATTAAGCAAAAGCCTGGGTTATACAACATGAAACAAGTTCTAGGGTTAGGCTGAATTACCACTTTTCTTTCCTTCTTTGCATACTTATGCACGAAAGAAAAGTAGGCGTGGCACTGTAGAAACAATGCCACGCCTTTCTAGATTAAATGCAAAGACAATCAGAAGGTATATATGAGCTCAACCGCTCCAACAAACTGACTATCTTCAGTCATCAAACCATCATCATCCATAAAGGCATTTTCAAGACCGTCATCTGAAGATCCCGAATCGTCATATCGTAACTCCGCCTTCATGAGTAGGTCGTCCGTAAGAGCGTAATCAATGGTGCCGGTGAGACCCCAATAGTTTTTCTCTTCGGATTCCGTACCTGAAACAGTATTCGCATCATACTCGAGCTTGGCGTATTCGAGCCGAAGGGCCATTCCTGCGCGATCTGTTAAAGCATAACGCCCCGCCACGGAAACCCCATAACCATCAAATTCACTTGATGCCGTCGTACTGTTTTCACTATCAATGAAATCAAGATTGACATAAGAGGTAAATCGGTCCGACGGATCCCATGACAAGATAAAATCCAATATCATCTCTTTGTCACCAGACTTGGTATCAACTGCCTGCCCACTGTCGGCAGAACCGTACGCGCCTGCAAAGGAGAAACCGGTTGTTTCGCCTCCCCAACCAAGAGACCAAAGAACCGTTTTATTATTGTTCGAGTCCTTGTCAGCTGCCGGAAATGAGCGTGTTTCGTTTGCCAGACCAAGAGACAAAGACCAACTATCACTCAGGTCTGTCGAGGCGAGCACACCCACATGTGTAATGGGTTCGAACAAATTGTAAACGTGCCCGCGAGTGATATTCAGATTATCTCTGGAACCGGCAACTTCGGCACCGATAACGGTCCCGAACTTTCCGAATTTGAAGGTTGTCCCACCAAAGATAGGTGCCAGGTATTGTATATATGCTTGGTAAAGCTCTAGTTCGTCACCAAGAGTACCATTATTGCTACCGGTCCCACCGTTAAGAAGTCCAGCGGTTTTACCATAGACAATGTCTGCACGAAAACCCGCGCGACTATCTTCAGTTACACCTTTTTCAATTTCAAACCACAACTGATCTAACTGAAAGCTATTGCTGTCTCCTTTAAATGGCATTACGCCAGGACCCGAGTTGGCGCCCGCGAGCTTCGATCCATGCATGCCTTCGAAGTTATAGACATAACTACCGCTGATCCATCCGCCCATTTCAACTTTCTCAAGAAATGCGGAAAGTCCCGAGCTATGTTCCATGCCTCCGCCAATGCCGGCATACTCAATTAACTGATGCTGCTCGTCTACCCTCTTGTTGGCAACAGCCAATTCGTCTGATGTCGCTTCGAGTTTATCCTCTAGCTGGCTCATCCGGTCCTGCATCGCCTTTAGCTGGGCAGCAACCCCGTCATCTGCAAGAACCTGCCCCGGGCCCACGACCAGAAGGGCGGCCATTAGACCGGAGGTTATTATTCTGCGCATATGCGCCTCCTCTCCTTCGGCCTGCCCTAGAGGGCAGGCGTGTTTTCTGCAGCAATGGGCCGTATAGCAACGCCCAACCTGCGCTTTCTTTAACTCTTCACTTTTAGGGGCAGAGCCAAGGTTCCATTTCCTCCCTTAAGGCGAGGAAAAGTGCGACTCCGGAGGGGAAGCGCACTTCTGAAACCAACCCAACCACTGTTGTCGAGGGAAATCCGCCGACTACTAGATACGAGCAAAAATCATGCCAATTTCTGTAGCTTCTAGGCTGCGAATGCGCCCTTGCGGGTCGGCCGCTTTGAAAAGGTGCTCCCTTTTAGGCGGAGCCTGCGTGCTATCTAGGCAGGTAAATGGCGCCAGAGATTATGATGTGTGGCAAAGGCTACGCTTTTCCTGGCTTCGTCTATCTCGGCACCTAGTTTCAGAAAACTGAGATCGGACACAGTATTAATGTCAAAGCTCGGTTCCAGGGTTTTAGCACTCAGACCCAAGCCTCTGGCAACTTCGAGACTTCGAGGCAAAACCTCTTTGTTGCTTAAGGCAACCTCGAACATTCGTGGCTCTGGAAAATGCATACCAATCAAGTAATACCCACCATTGCTATCCGGGCCAAAAACGACGTCGTGGGTTTTAAGAGCTTCTAGAAATCTTTTCATCGCCTGCACCGTTACTCCGGGACTGTCGCTTCCTCTCAACAAAATGGGTGAATATCCTTTCTCAAAAAGGTGCTCAAACGCCTGATCCATCCGCGCCCCCAGACCCGCACCCTCTTGAGGTAGCCCTACAAACTCAGCCGGAGCGTGCTCGAGCATTTTGGGCAAAGCTCCCCTCGGATCTACAAAGAGAAAGGGCGTAGCACCCAAGACTGTCGCCGCTCGCGCAGTCGAATTAAGGACATCTGAGAGCATTGCGCGATAAAAATCCGCCGCGAGTTTCGGTGAAAGCGGCGGAGAAAGTCGTGTCTTTACTAAACCAGACCGAGGTTCTTTTGCGAAAACCACGAGGGCCGGAATCTTCAACTTTTCTCTTTCATAGACATTGGAAGGGACACAACCTTTGCGTTGATTTTGCCAACTTTTAACTGTGTCCCCGGGTCACTTTGCTCAACTTGCACAAAGCCTAGACCTGCGACGCCGAGACCTTCTACGAATACCACCGAGGTCACTTCGCCAACCTTCTTACCAAGGCTAGTTAAAGAAGAATCTGAAGAAACGTGCTCATCGAACAAGAGCCCTACTAGTTGATGTTTAATCTTCCCTCTCGAGCGTAGCCGGGCGATAACTTCCTGCCCAATGTAACAACCTTTCGTGGTCGAAATCGCATCTCCAAGATTCGCCTCGTCGGGCAAAACGGTTTCATCGAGTTCCGCTCCAAGCCGCGGTCGGCCCGCAATAACCCTCGAGACTTCGAACGCCTCAGCTGTGCCTTTCACCAAAGTCTTCTCCGACGAGAAAAGCAATTCTTCGAATTCGGTGGCATTTTCCGAGGACAGAAATATCTGGATGCCACTTAGCGATCCTAGTTCGTAGTTAGCAACTAGCGCTTTAAATCCTTCAAACTGAACTTCACTTCCTGCATACCGATGTTCCGAGATCGATCCTTTTGAAACACGTCTGATTAGTTCAATAGCATCTTCACCCTCAATGCAATAGCGGCTTATTCTCCTCGCGAGATTTTGAAGCTCAACGCTGTCTGCAATGATGTAACGATCAAGTTCCTTTATGACCGACTCTGTGAAATCCGATTCGAGCTCTAGCCAAATGCAATCGGACAAAACCAAGACATGTAAATCCGCGATGACGCGCCCCTGCCTCGACAAGAGAACCGCAGGGCACCCATTTTTTTCACCCTGAAGATCAGAAATTTCGTTGGTTATCATACCATTGAGCCACCGAGATCGATCCGCACCACGAACTTCAATGACGCTTCTCTGTTGGAGACTAAATAAGGTTGGTGGACTCAATATGCTACTCCTCGCTACTACTGGTCGAGGTTCCATAAAGGACTACCGCGGTCTCTTCCTGTGATTTGCGCCATTCGGAATAACGTGCCTTGGCCGCCAAATATTGTTCCTCGCTATCAATGTCGACCGCACAGCCACCAGCCTCTGTTATCACGAATTGAAACTTTGCCCCAAGGAATGATGATACGCAGCCCGCAACTTTAGCCAACGGGACATACCGACGTACGATATCAGCGATGCGTGACAGCCCTCGGCGATCCACCCATCCTGCAACGTGAATAAGAATATAGTACCAAAGCGCAGCCAGCCTACCTCCCTTCCGGTAGAGCATCTGCCAGGCTAGAGGAAGAACATTCTTCACCTTTCTCTGGTAGCGATAGTCGTACATTTCACCGATAAGTTCTCGGTTACGAATTTTGGCAGGCCTGACCAAGTGTAAATTCGTCTGTCGGAACCTGCCTTCAGCGAGATTGAAATACGCAACGACGTATTTTGGTTCACCAGTCGAAAATGATGCAAGAGAGCCTTGGGGAGCCAAGCCCAGAACGTAATCGCCATCGGACTCCAGACTAAGCGTAATAAAGGCAGAAACCTCTTGTGGAGTAGCGAAAGGCAGATCTCCAGAAACGTAGAGGTAGGGAATTAAAACCTCTTTTTCTGTCGGATCTCTCCCTTCCGGTCCAGCACCTGGAAGAGATCGCCTAAACGTTTCCCAAGCATTCTGGTAGAGGTTGTTGAGCTGAGGCACTACTGTCACCGCCTTCGACCAGGACTTCGGTGGCGAATCCAGTAATTTAGACAAGTTCTGCTGGTCACCCACGACCCAGATCTCAGATATTTCTGGAACGCGTTGCAGAGTTTCCAGGATATGGACAATCAGAGGTCGTCCATCCAGCTCTAAGAATACCTTGCTCTCCTGACCTATAGATCGAGCGCCTCTTTGATCTCCAGCCATAACGACGGCAGGAATTCGAAGCTCTTTTGGATCACTTTCTCCGGCTCTCATCGTGAAGAGAGCGTGGCTAAGAGATCGGCAACTCTCAAGTCCTTCCTCAAAGGTAATCCACAATGGCTGTCCCGTGGGAATGGGACTTTTGAACAAAAAGGTCGAAACTTGCCCCTTTTTAGTCCGAAGAAATGGACAATAATTGTATTCCGATCAAGGAGATAAGAACGTGCCCAAAATGAAAGCTGCCGTCTTTGCAGAGCCCGGCCGAATAGTACTTGAAGAAAAAGAAATTCCTGCCCCAGGGCCGGGAGAGGCACTCCTCAGAGTCACGACGACAACGATTTGCGGTACAGACGTTCATATCCTTAAGGCTGAGTACCCTGTGGAAAGAGGTCTAACGGTAGGACATGAGCCCGTCGGAACAATTGCCGCTCTTGGCAAAGGGGTGACCGGATTTAAAGAGGGACAACGCGTTATAGCAGGCGCCATCACCCCCTGCGGACAATGCTCATCCTGTTTCCAGGGGCACCACTCCCAGTGTGGGGACAAGCCCTTGGGAGGTTGGCAACTCGGCAACACTATCGACGGCTCCCAAGCCGAATATGTCGTAATTCCCAACGCAGTAGCCAACCTTGCCCCGGTTCCAGACTCTCTCTCGGATGAACAAGTCTTAATGTGCCCCGATATTATGACTACTGGCTTCAGTGGTGCGGAGAGCGGCGGGGTGCAAATAGGCGACTCTGTTGCCATTTTTGCACAGGGCCCCATCGGACTTTGCGCGACGGCTGGGGCAAAACTTCTCGGCGCCACCCGCATCATAGGAGTAGATACAGTTCCTGCCCGTTTAGAAATCTCGAAACAACTGGGTGCAGACGAAACTATCGACTTCAATCGCAAAAACCCTGTTGAGGAGATCATGCGCATGACTAATGGTCGGGGTGTTGACGTAGCAATAGAGGCCCTGGGTCTACCGGAAACTTTTGAGAATTGCCTTTCTATTATCAAACCCGGAGGGAAGGTTTCTAGCCTTGGGGTTTACTCTGAAGATCTTCGGCTTCCGATCGACGCTTTTGCCGCAGGTTTGGGAGACCGTTGTATCTCGTCAACCCTTTGCCCAGGTGGACAAGAGCGGATGCGACGGATGATGTCGGTGATAGCTTCTGGTCGGGTAAATCTTTCCCCCTTGGTCACTCATCGATTCAAATTGGACCAAATTGAGGAGGCCTACGAACTTTTTTCAAACCAAGGTGACGGAGTACTCAAAGTAGCAGTAACGCCGTAAGGACCGTTTTTTTAAACAGGGGTGTGGTGGAGCCGAGCGGGATCGAACCGCCAACCTCCGCGTTGCGAACGCGGCGCTCTCCCAATTGAGCTACGGCCCCAAGTCTTTTAAAACCCCTTTTCT
>DKAI01000093.1:3010-9318 GCA_002450755.1 Deltaproteobacteria bacterium UBA6930 | reverse complement strand
AAGGCCTAGCACTTTTCATTCATGCTTTCGTCTCACGCCCAAGGGCACCTGCTGGGTGACGGGCATGAAAATCCTGGCGATTAAAATTTCGAGCCACTTCAAGTTCAGCCGAAAGAGAAGCTAAAACAACTGTTTGAGCCGCCGCGCTTGCCCGTGGTGCGAGACCTAGGCCTCCACCTTCCTTTTCGACGGCGGCCGAAAGAAAAGCCTCGGCATTTTTTGCCAACCAGGATTCGGAATTCCCGGTGATGGCAATAACTTTTGCACCCAGCCCTCGAACCGCGGTAATCGCCAGGCGAAGTTCCTCTGTCTCTCCACTGTTGCTTATCGCGATCACGACATCACCCTGAACAATTTGCCCAGAACTACCATGCCCAGCTTCGACACCAGCCAAAAAGCTGGCAGGCGTACCCGTAGAGGCGAAAAGAGCTGCCGCATAGCGAGCGACATGCTCAGACTTACCAATACCTGTAACGTGGAGCCGGCCACCCAGAGAATCCATTTCAGCAATAACCGCTAAAACCTTCTCAAATTGTTGTTCGGATAAAACCTCTCGGAGCGACCTGAGCTCTGAGAGCACAACATCAAATGTACTAAGGGCCTCGCTCACCTTAAGAACTCACACCATCGCTGACGGGTCGCTTGGTCACCCAGGGATCTCCGACCTTTTCTCGGGATAATTTGATGACTTCTCGCCAGACTGAATCAAAACGCTCTAAGTCTGGCAGGGCAAGGCCAGGCGTTCCCTTCGCTAATCTCGGGGAGCTTATTACGCCCGACAGGAATAGTGCGCGCTTAAGGCATGCGATGCTTCTCCTGCCCACCGCCGCTCGCGTCTCAGCCCTGTAATAAGTCAAAACGTTCTGAACTAGTTCCATTCGTTCCAAATCTCCCGCAGTACATACCTGCCACGCTCGGGCCCACTCACGAGGCAACACGTTCGCTGGACCTGAAACAACACCAACAGGAAGTGACCCTCGTAGCCGTCGCCGTTGCCAGTGCTCATCCAAGACTCCCAGCCAACCACTACGCGGGCGGAAAAGATCAAAGACTAAAAGGGCATCGCCAATATAAATACCGAATTCTCCTCGATCTCGGAAACTTTCAGCGGCTTTCGTGTAGTTCCCCAAAACCTTCTTTGAAGCCGAAACTTTTATGCCTCGGACAAAATCAAGGCGAGAGAGCGCTTTTACCTGCCAAGTGCGAAAGTGACGAACCTTGGGATCCACGGCGATATCGGCATTGTCATAGAGATAAATTGGAATCCTACGCGGAAGACTATCTAGAAGGTCAGCGACGTCTCTGGCAACAAAACGTACAGGGTCATCAATCCCACGAATTGACAACGGAGCAAGAACCGCTGCATGCGCCCCGGATTGAATAGCCAACTCTAAGTTTCGAAGTGTTTCGATAGGATTGTGGCTCGTGACTCCGGCCCAGGCCTCCACTGAACCGGCTTCTAACCCTAGACGGGAATTCTCTTTAAGAACTTCTTCGATAGAAACGGCCACGGCCTGACGCATCACCGGGGCCGAAAGGGCATCCCATTCGCCCGTCGTGCCTCCCGCAAAGACCACATCGGCTCCATAACCATCTTGAATTACATGCCGAACGAGGCTCCTTTGGTCCGCCTCCAAAAGGTCCCCCCCATCGTCTAAAACCGTGACCAGAGGAACGGACAGACCTCTCTTAGGTTTAACATCTTCCAAGGTTCTCATTGACGGAGAACCTAGCCTTGCACCGAGGGCCCAACCATTGCCTACTGCAACTATTCTTCAACCGAGCCCTCAAAAGCCCTTAGCGACACTAAAAACGGAGAGAACCCTTAAAAGCCTCTAATATATAGAGGTTCAAAAACCTTCCTCCCTGACGACCATGGAGCCGGTATAACAATCAGGCTGCAATAAAGGGGGTACGGCCTGTAATTTCGAAGATTTCCCTAATTGCCAACCTCTCGCAACCACTTACTGCCGTAATTGGTTGCAGGGACAGCCTGCTCGATAAGGTCGGTAACTGAAAGAGTTGCCCGAAATCCATCTTTTCGGTTGACGCGGATCCAGCTAGGAATCTTGACTCTTCCGAACTGTTTTAGGGGTCCCAATTCAAAAAGCGTGTCGTTACTAAGACGGATCCCAACTATTTCCAGCGAGTCAATCTCTACCAAGAGCGCCAATCCCCCTTCGCGGGAAGATGAAAGAACAAAACAGTCTTTATCTCCTAGTTGTGAAAATGAGACAGCTGTCGGGAAATCAAAGGGCAAATCTAAAAGTGATGCGAGCTTTTCAAACGAATTTACTTGCAGGTAGTAGAGCGGAGGAAGGAGTGGCCGATCCGTTTGACTGAAAACCCCGTTTCTTGAACCATAGAGCCTCCCTTGAAGATTTAGTTGTCTCCGGCGTCCGTCTACTCCAACGAGATCTAAGCGCGAAAGCCCACTCGGATCACTATCAAGACGACCCTCAGCCGCGACATCTTGGGAATCACCTAGCCGCAAAGACACCAAGAAGGACAAGGCTTCGGTTCTCCCTGCCGCAAGGTTACGCGCGCCGATCAGCTCGCACAATTGAGCTGTGCTTGGTGCGTAAGCAATACCAGACGTAGCTAAAATTAAAACCATGCAAATTGCACAAAGGGACGTGCTTAACCCGGAGCGCGTGAAAACAATGTTGCGTAGTAGTTCCCCGCTCAAGAAAAGCCTCGGATAGTTGAAGCGCCCGCGAAGCGTGCTCGATCAGCTAATTCCGATTCTATCAGTAAAAGACGATTGTATTTAGCCACACGGTCTGACCTGCATAAAGAACCAGTCTTTATCTGTCCGACACCTGTGGCGACTGCAAGATCGGCAATCGTTGTGTCCTCAGTTTCCCCCGAGCGATGAGACACGATACAAGAGAAGCCCGCACTTTGAGCAAGATGAATTGCCTCCAGAGTTTCACTGAGAGTTCCAATTTGGTTGACTTTGATAAGGACGGAATTCGCAACCCCCCTAGAAATTCCTTCTCGAATAATCGCGGGATTGGTCACAAACAAATCATCTCCAACCAACTGGGTTTTATGGCCGAGGGCTTTGGTGAGGGCAGTCCACCCGTCCCAATCATCTTCTGCCAACCCATCTTCGATAGATAGGATCGGGTATTTTCCTCTCCAGTTTTTCCAAAAATCTATCATTGCAGCAGAATCCAGCTCGCGTCCCTCCCCCTCCAGGAAATACCGCCCATCCTCGTAGAACTCGCTTGATGCAGGATCAAGTGCAATCGCAATTTCATCGCCTGCACGATAACCAGCGCGCTCTATCGCACTTATAATTAGCTCGATAGCCTCCTGATTTGACTTTAGATCGGGAGCAAATCCTCCCTCGTCACCCACAGAAGTTGCATAGCCTTTTTTATGAAGTACCTCCCTTAGCGTATGAAATACCTCCACACCCCAACGCAGAGAATCGTGAAAGGAATCTGCTCCAATTGGGAAAAGCATGAATTCTTGCACATCGACGTTATTGTCCGCATGAGCGCCGCCGTTAAGCACGTTCATCATTGGAGTAGGTAAGAAATCAGCCTTCGAACCACTCAAAAATTGAAACAAAGGCAGCTCCGCAACAGCCGCGGCCGCGTGCGCGGCCGCTAAAGAAACTCCCAGTAGTGCATTCGCGCCAAGGCGATCTTTCGTCTCAGTCCCATCTAGTGAAATCAACATTTTATCAATTACGCCTTGAGCTTCTAACCCATCGAGCTCTACTCCCTGCAATGCGGCAGAAATTTCACCGTTTACATGAGAAACGGCCCTCAGTACCCCTTTGCCGCCATAGCGACTTGAGTCTCCGTCTCTAAGTTCCAGGGCTTCGCGCGCCCCAGTTGAAGCACCCGACGGGACAGCCGCCCTTCCGGATTGTCCATTTGCTGCGGTAACCCGAACAGACAAGGTAGGATTTCCCCGGGAGTCCAGGATTTCATTTGCTTCAACCTTGCTGATTTCTGATGACACCTGGTTTCTCCTTTTAAAGAACTATCACACAGATGAGTACCTGTGAAGCTATACAAATTTAATCATCGAAAAGTCGAAAGAAAGGTAAACAAGCTACGTGCTGTCAGTATCGAAGTCAAACCCACCGTCGCTGGAACTAAGATGAGCGCTCCACTGAAAATTCTGCAGCCTCTAATAAGGCAGTTTTCGCAGCGCAAGCGGGAAAAGGTTCCAAAGAAGCTCGTGCCTTATCTACGTAACTGGTTGCACAACGGTTAGTGTCTTCCACACCGCGAGCATTTTCTACTAGTAAACGAAGTGGGACAATTTCCCCTTCTGTAAGTATCTCTCCCTTGCCGGAGAGACTTCGTTGCGCCGCGGTCTTAAGAAGATGAATAGCCTTTTCATGTTCGCCCGGTGCCGCACGTTTAAGAGCCAGCAATAAAGGCATAGTAACTTTCCCTTCGCGAAGATCTGTGAAGGACGGCTTGCCCGTATCGGATGAATTCGCGGAATAATCAAGCGCATCGTCTCGGAGTTGAAAAGCTACACCTAGCTGCCTACCAAAGTCGGCTAAATATCGCCGTTCTACCCGCGTCACACCGCCGAGGATTGCACCTATCTCGCAGACTGCGGAGAGAAGCGCTGCGCTCTTTCGCTCGATAACCGCGAAATAATGGCTCTCCGTCGCGTCCGAATCGAAACTTCGTTCAAGTTGCAGAAGCTCTCCCTCTGACATCATTTGGATCATCTTGGCAAAGAGGCCGACGATTTCTAACTCTCCATCCTCTACGATCATCTGAGATGCACGTGCGTAGAAAAAATCACCGACCAGCACAGCGCTCCGATTTCCCCAAAGCACGTGTGCAGCAGTCTGTCCCCTGCGCAAATCGGAAACATCGACCACATCGTCGTGGAGAAGTGTCGCCGTATGAATCAGCTCATGCGCCGCGGCCAACTGAATCCGCCGAGGCCCCTTGTATCCGCAAAGCTCGGCGGAAAGCATTAGGAGAATCGGTCTTAATCGCTTACCGGGTTTAGCAAAGACGTGCTCGCCAAGACTTCTTACTAGGTCAACCTCGGAGTTGAGCTGGTCTCTAAGGCACCGATCAACGAGACCTAGGATAGGTTCGATGTTGGCGCGGAAGCCTTCTGAACCTTCAAGAGCCTCAGAAGGCTTAGTTTTGTCGATAGGCATATATTCAGGATAATAGACTGAGGTTGCGGAACAACTGCGAAAAACGAACCTTCTTAGAATCAGTCCGTCACCGCTGTTGCGGAAACGGAAGCGGTCAAACCCTCACTCCTTAACCATGATATCGCCTCTATAATATTGGAGAAAGGAACGAGCTCTATCCCCTGAACCGAAGGCATCTTCTTCCTAGCGGGAACAAGCAAGCGTTTGAAGCCCAGTCGAGCAGCCTCTCCAGCTCGCGCTTCCAATCTGGAGGCGGATCTCAACTCTCCGCCGAGGCCCACCTCGCCACAAGCCGCAACATCATGAGGAAGTACCCGGTCCAACCTGCTAGAGGCCAGCGCAAGAGCTAAACCAAGATCGGCTGCTGGCTCGGAAATACGCGCACCACCGGTAGCATTCAGATAGACATCTCTAGAGACAAAGTCCATTTTGGTCCTGCGATCTAGCACGGCAAGGACGAGTGCCACCCTGCCATCATCGACGCCAACATTCGTTCTTCGCGACGTTCCATAGCCGGCCGGCGCAACAAGCGCCTGAACTTCAACTAATACAGGGCGAGAGCCTTCTATGAGCGGAACTACAGTTGCTCCTGGTGCACCAATACTTCGGTCGGATAGAAAGTATGCACTCGGATTTTCTACTCCCTCCAAACCCGTCTCTCCCATACTAAAGACTCCGATCTCCTGTGTACTTCCGAAGCGGTTTTTTACGCTCCGGAGTAGCCGAAATCCGTGTCCCCGATCCCCCTCAAAGAGCAGAACAACGTCCACAAGGTGCTCGAGGACACGCGGCCCCGCGAGATTTCCATCTTTCGTAACATGGCCTATGAGAACTAGAATACTGCCTTGGGACTTCGCCGTCGCTGCGAGAAGTGCAGCGCTCTCGCGAACTTGTGTCACTGAGCCGGGGGCCGACGGCACTCTTTCAGACCTCATGGCCTGCACGGAATCTACAATAACCATCTTCGGATTTAGCTCCTTCCAAGGACGAGAAAGGTTCTCGATCCTTGTTTCTGAGAGACCTAAGATATTCCCGCCCGCAGCCCCTAAGCGCATTGCACGCAACTGAAGCTGCTCGAGGCTTTCTTCAGCGCTTACATATAAGATTCGGTGGCCAGAAGACTCGACCCCTTGGGCTAGTTGTAAGCTTA
>DKAI01000093.1:0-2628 GCA_002450755.1 Deltaproteobacteria bacterium UBA6930 | reverse complement strand
AATCCGTCACCTACCACGCGATCCAACTCCGCTATCCCAGTGGAAATTCTCTTGGCGGGAGCGTCTTTTAATGAATTGAGAGGAACAGCCTTTGCAAGGAGGACAGGAGCATCGGTTTCCAGAAGATTCTCCCGGTCCGCATTTTCCTCCACCAGCTCGACCAGAGTTTCCCAGGAACTACATGTGGGGCAACGGCCGAGCCAGCGCTGAGATTGCGCCCCACACTCGTTGCATTGGTATCCTGTTATTCGAGATTTAACCATCTTCCAGCAATACTAGGACCACCCAGGAATTCTCGCCCGGCCAGTCGGGTGCTGTCGACTATTTTATTATCCCTATTTGACGGTCCAGTCCCGGAGGCATAGGCTACTCCATTAGGAGAAATCAACAGTGTTTAAGGTTTACGAAGAAATTGCTCGGGCTTCTCTTGCGGATGAACTCCCCGATAGAAAAACATGTAAGTGGATTTTAAGCGACCAAGGAGCGGATTTGCTCCCGCTCCTGCAAGCCGCTTACGTCCCAAGAGAAAAATATTTCGGCCGAAGTGTGATGGTGCACCTCCTAAATAACATCCAAAACGGCCTCTGTCCTGAAGACTGTGGCTATTGTGCACAGTCGAAGAACTCCTCCGCAAACATACGAAAATACCCGATCAAACCGGAGGAAGAAATTTTGGAAGAGGCCGAACGCGCCGCTAGGGCCGGGGCCACTCGCTATTGTATGGTTCTATCCGGCAGAGGGCCCTCGACCCGAACCGTTCGTAAACTTGCGAGTACCATTAAAAAGGTGAAGCAGGCTTTACCAATCGAGGTCTGCCTCTCGGCTGGCTTACTCGGAGATGAGCAAGCGGCCATTCTCGCTGAAGCAGGACTCGACAGATTGAATCACAACCTAAATACCAGCGAGAGCCACTATCCTTCTATTTGCTCGACACACACTTTTCAGGACAGGGTAAACACACTATTGGCGGCGCGACGCCACGGGGTAGAGCCCTGTAGCGGCCTAATCGTAGGGATGGGCGAAACCTCGGACGATTTAATCGATGTAGCACTCAAGTTACGAGAACTGGA
This sequence comes from Deltaproteobacteria bacterium UBA6930, assembly GCA_002450755.1. Lineage (GTDB taxonomy): Bacteria > Myxococcota_A > UBA9160 > UBA9160 > UBA6930 > UBA6930. The sequence goes on along the minus strand of DKAI01000093.1, from coordinate 1,558 downwards.
AGTGCCTTCAATCCCTGTGAACTTTCTAATCCCCATAGAAGGAAACCCTGTCCAAGGGAGTGGGGCATTAAACCCGGAAAGCTGTCTCCGCGCACTCGTTATGCTCCGACTTATAAACCCGCGGGCCGAAATCCGGATATCTGCGGGTAGAGAAGGGCACCTGAGAGGGCTAGGAGCTCTCGCCCTTTGGCCCGCCAACAGCCTATTTATCGAAGGATATCTAACCACCAAGGGGGATGCCGCTACTGAAACTTATGAGATGATCAGAGACGCCGGCTTTGAAATCGAGGGCAATTCCCTGTTTAAAGATGACAGAACGAATGAAAAAAGAAGTGGCTTTAGGGTAAGCGGAAGTGATGGCGAGATTCTGAAGCCTGAAATCCGCGCGTCCTGAAATAACGTTTTGTGCTAGTCAGGTATGCCTTGCCTAGTTGACCTGGCCGAAACCTTCTCGCTAAAGAGACTACTGATGCACAAAAAGTATTTGCCTCGTAGAGTTGCCAAATATCAATCCGGCTAACCTTGAGGCTGAGGAAGAGAAGCTCAATTCTCCTCAGGAGATATAGCCTCGGAGAAGGCTTCCTGCTGACGTTGATAAAAGGCCTCGCCCTCTTCTGTCGATCTCATTTCTTCAATCATTGCTTGAGCACGCTCACGGGCAATTATTTCCGGATCTTTATCGGCCTCATCAGCAAACTCACAGCGCCCCACAAGAACAGTCACCACACTACCGGAGACCTCTGCGAATCCCCCAGGCACTGCACCTATACGTCTAGAACCATCTTCGAGTTTAATTTCCAGGCTTCCTGGACGCAAAGCGGAGATAAAGGATTCATGGTTCTCTAGGACACCAAAGTCACCATCGAGGCCCGGCAAAACCACAGTCTCAACAACCTGATCAAAGGCCTCACCCTGGGGAGTAGCTATGTACAAAGAAAGTGCCATAGGTTCTCGCTAAAGTTGTTCAGCCTTCTCTCGAGCCTCTTCTATCGTACCCACCATGTAGAAGGCTTGTTCAGGCAGGTCATCATGTTTGCCCTCTAGGACTTCCTTAAATCCTCTCACGGTATCTTCAAGTCGCACATAGGTTCCCGGGGTCCCAGTGAATTGCTCAGCCACGTGAAATGGCTGAGACAGGAATCTTTCAAGTTTACGTGCTCTTGAAACAGTTAGCTTATCCTCATCGGAAAGTTCATCCATCCCCAGGATGGCGATAATATCCTGGAGGTCCTTATACCTTTGTAGGATCTGCTGTACTCCTCGGGCAACTGCGTAGTGGTCCTCTCCAACAACTTGAGGATCAAGAATCCGACTTGTCGAATCCAAAGGATCCACTGCCGGATAAATTCCCAACTCTGCAATCCTTCTTGATAAAACCGTCGTTGCATCCAGATGGGTAAAGGCCGTGGCAGGTGCCGGATCAGTCAGATCGTCGGCCGGTACATAAATAGCCTGCACTGAAGTAATTGAGCCTTTTGTTGTAGAGGTGATTCTCTCCTGCAACTCGCCCATGTCTGTTGCCAAGGTTGGTTGGTAACCAACCGCCGAGGGTATTCGG
>DKAI01000074.1 GCA_002450755.1 Deltaproteobacteria bacterium UBA6930 | reverse complement strand
TAACATGATCACTTATGTACAGAGAAAAAAATGACCTCCATTAACGGCCATTGCCCCGAACAGTTCGAAGAAATCGAAGTTCTCTTGCAACAACATTTAGAATCCGAAAAAGATATCGGCGCGTCGTTATCTATCATCTATCAAGATGAAATGATTGTCGATTTATGGGGGGGGTTTGTTGACGAAAAAAAAACCAAAGCCTGGGAAAGCGACACAATAACAAATGTCTGGTCTACTACTAAAACCATGGCCTCACTCTGCGCTTTGCTACTCGTTGATCAAAAAGAGCTAGACCTGAATTCTCCAGTAGCGCACTACTGGCCAAAGTTTTCGACGAATGGGAAATCCGACGTTTTAGTACGTCACATTCTTGCGCACACATCGGGCCTCGCCGGCTGGGAAAATCCAATGAGTCCTGAAGATTTGTACGATTGGGAAAAAGCTGTATCTAATCTCGGAAAACAAACTCCTTGGTGGAAACCAGGAAAAGCCTCGGGTTATCACGCGATAACTCAAGGCTTTTTAATCGGAGAACTAATTAGAAGAATCACCGGAATGAAAACGGGTGCTTTCTTTCGCGAAGAAATCGCAATTCCATCTAAAGCAGACTTCCATATAGGACTACCGGAAAGCGAGGACCGTCGAGTTTCCGTAGTGATCCCTCCTCAAAATGCCCTGCCCCTTCCTGAGGATCAAACGTCAGCTGCTTACAAAACCTTTATGAATCCTGGGCTCAACCCAAAGATACCTCGAGAGAGCGCGTGGCGTAGAGCTGATATCGCTGCAGCTAATGGACATGGAAACGCCAGGTCGGTAGCAGAAATACAGAGCATCATCGCTCAAGGAGGCCAAAGAAAAGGAAAGCGTTTTCTTTCTCGGAGCACTGTCGAGAAGATTTTCTTAGAACAAGCTAGAGGCATAGATATTGTTCTCGGCATCCCTTTACGATTCGGAATTGGGTTCGGATTACCCGGAGAAGCGCTTGAATACCTCCCTTCAGGAAATATCTGTTTTTGGGGTGGATGGGGTGGATCTCTTGTAATAGTTGATACAGACAGAGAGTTGACCATCGCGTACATGATGAACAAAATGGGCGATGGCATTGTCGGAGACGAGCGTGGAGCCGCACTTATTAGAGCAACGTACAACGCATTAGAAAAAAACTAGAGTCGTATTCAGAATGTTGACTAACGAGATTCAAACTTTCAGACCGTCTTAATGAAATCTTTTAATCTAAATTGGAGTTCAAACCTTGCAACTCGGATATTTCACAGAAAGACCTTATCGACATCTTAATGAAGATGAAATTCTTCGAAATCGAGCATTTTTTGGAGTGTCAAATGCTCATTTCAACAAGAAGGCTGCCTCTGACGACTACAACTACTACATGGACGAATACTGCTACGCAGAGGAGCTCGATTTCGACGTTTTAGCACTCAACGAACATCACGGAAATCCGATTTGTATGGGAAACGTCATGAATGTCGAGGCAGCAATACTTGCAAGGATTACCAGCAAAGCTCGGATAGCTCTGATTGGAAATCCTCTGCCAGTAATTAAGCACCCTCTCCGAATGGCTGAAGAACTAGCTACAATCGACCTGATATCGCGAGGGCGGTTAATAACGGGCTGGGTTCGCGGAGCTGGTTCAGAGCAGTATTTCAACAATGCTAATCCAGCGTTCAATCGAGAAATGTTCGAGGAAGCCCACGATTTCATCGTACGGGCATGGACGGAACCTGGGCCCTGGCGATATGAAGGTAAACATTTCCATTACCGGCACGTAAATCCCTGGGCACTCCCACTACAAGACCCACACCCTCCCATGTGGATACCGGGTGTACTTAGCCCTGAAACTATCCAGTGGGCTGCACAACACAAATACCCCTATGTCGGGCTCGGAACTCACCTCCTTGCTACCTGCGAAATGTGGGAAACCTACGCCAAAACCGCGGCCGAAAACGGCTGGCAAGCAGGCCCTGAAAATTTCGGTTATCTAATGCCAGTGTTTGTAGCGGACACGGACAAAAAGGCTCAAGAGGTAGGAAAAGGCTTCGTCTACGGAGGAGGACAGAATGCTTTCTCTGCGCCCCAATATATGATGCCTCCTGGTTATAATTCGAAAGGCGCCATTAGGCGCCTAGCTAAGTCAAGCACAGCCGGTGGTAGCTGGCTTGGAGTGAGCCGAGAAAAACTGCTAAAGCAAAGTAACGAAACCGAAAAACTTGATGCCGACTTCGATGCTGTACGGGCCAAACTTAATGCCGCCTTCAAGCGAGCACAACCACAGTATCAAATTGTTGTCGGTACCCCAGCAAGCGTAACAACGAAATTAAAAGAGATACTATCTGTAATACGCCCCGGCATCTTTGTCGCACTTCACATCCAGGGCGATGCTAAAAATACTGATCGAATGCGCAGCGTCCAGCTGTTGGGAGAGGAAGTCATGCCTCAACTAAGAGAACATGCTAAAACAATCGGTCTTAAAGATCCTTTTGAGAAGGAACCGGGAGCGACTCCTCTTGCAAGTGGAACAACTCCTGATCCTGTAATAGATAGAGGCCCGCTAAAGAGCATGGGGCTTTCGCTATGAGCGTAAGCTTTCAGAAGCTTAATATCTATTAAAGTGGGTTATCTATCAGTTCCTGTATAACTTGATACTGATGGCGACACGGAATCTCAACATCCGAGAAATTTATCTCCCTAAGCGCCCCAGACATCAACCCTGCTTGTGAACCTTCACTCGTGGCAATGTCTTCACGAAACGCATCTCGGAGCAACGTAACGGATTGCATTTGGCTAATATATTGGCTCGGAGAATTGGTCGGCAAAAAGTGCAAGCTAGCTTCCCAACGGGTCGTAATAGCATCAATAGGCCAAAATTCATGAATGAAAAAGAATCCTGCGGAAGTATCACAGAGCCAGTTAGGGAAAACAGCATTAACGTCAAATGAATAGTAAGGGTCGTTTCCCGGATTTATACCTGGAAGTGCGTAAGTTTTTGCCGCATCCCCTTGACTAAGAGAACCACCCGCTTTTACTGCGAATATCTCCGATGGATGAGGTGCGAATTCAGGATTATACGAGAAACTCATTGACCGATTCCTCTTAAAAAGACCCAAGTAGTATGGACGGCAGTTTGGATTTCTTTTTCCTGTAAAATATTCTCCAATTGTACCTGCATGGACTGTTGAGACGTGATAGCCCTCTTGAAAAGCGTCTTGAAACAACTTCCAATTCGCCTTTAACGTTGCGCCCCATCTACCCGCAACGGGCATCTCCTCAAACGGGAAATCTTCAAAGCGTTCGCAGTATTCAGCAAGTTGTTCTCTAAGAGTTTCTCGCGGCTTATCGGAGAAGTTTACAAAAATAAAGCCTTTCCAAATCTCACAATGAACTGACTCTAAATTTAATTTGCTTTTATCTAATTGGTAAAACTGATCCTCCTCCGGAACATGAGCAATCGAACCATCCGTATCATAAACCCAACCGTGAAAGCGACAGGTGAAGTACTTACAGTTCCCCTCACCTGAAGCAACATTGGTTCCTCGATGACGGCACACATTATAAAAAGCTCGCACTTCTTGATCTTTTCCTTTGGCGACAACAATACTTTTGTTGAGGCATTCGACATTTTTTACAAAAAAGTCCCCTACATTTTTTAGCCGCGTGGTCCTCCCCACCATAAGCCACATTTTTGAAAAGATATGTTCACACTCTTTGCTTAGATATTCCTCACTCATATAGGGCTCAACAGGAACTGGACCTGTTCCAAGCTCCGGGTACTTCTCCCGATAACTTTGTTGATCGTTTGTTAAGTGAATCGCTTCCGAACTCATTAAAATACCCCTTTAAACGCTTTTTATTTAGCCTGTAATTTTATACGCTCGATCTACTGGCAAAATCTTCAAAACTTCAACGTCAACCGAATTGGGCACATCTGGCTGATTATAATACTCAACCGCCGGAGCTACCTCCATCACCATCAGAGCAAGCTCTAGAAGACATGCTTCTTCTTTGGACATATTATCGAGTGTGGTCTGTTCTAGCCTTTCCGCTAGTGCATCAAGCCGTGGCATCACAATGTCATAGAACTCTCTTAGTTCTTTTATAGAACATGACACACGAAATGCGTTCCGCGCAGCCTCAGTATCTCTCGTCCAATATGGAACGAGTGCTTCTAAATCTTCAAATTCCTCAGGTAATGATCTTTTCACTGGCTATTTATCAACCTCCGAAAAACATTCATGCTGAATACTGCCTATCGCCCAGCGACAAACTCAACATCAGAATCTTCCATCACTTTTTGTAACTTACGCATCCCTGAAAGCCACCGTTCCAAATTCTCGGCTTTTCCATCCATCCATTTTTGCGCCTGAGGATCAGTAAGAATTAAAAACCGTTCCTCTGCGATCGCATCTAGAACTTGCTCCGCAACCTCCTCGGGTTCTTTTATATTCCCAGCGGCCATTTTCGCCCATTTAGATTCGGGATCCCCTAGCATCGGCGTCCTAACCCCCAAAGGTGCCAGGCAAGACGTTTTTATCCCGCGATCGTGATAAGTCACAGAAAGCCATTCCGCTAATCCTACCACTGCATGCTTAGAAACTGCATAATGTGCATTACCATGCGTGGTGAGAATACCTGCCATCGATGCAGTATGGACAAGGTACCCTTCCCCTCGTTCTAGCATTCCCGGAAGAACTGCTCTTACAGCATAAACATGAGCCATTACGTTTACGTCCCACTGCTTTTGCCATTCCGTCAACTCAACATCAAGGGGATCCCCCCCGCTCGCAATGCCGGCATTTGAGCAGAAGATATCTATGGGGCCTATTTTGCTCTCGCTCTCGGCGACTAGCCGATTAACATCAGACTCACTACTTACATCGCATTCGATTCCCAAACCATTAATTTCACTCGCAACCGCAGTAGCGCCTTCGCCATCACGGTCTGCGACCACTACTCCTCGGACTCCGGAAGACGCAAATCGTCTACAGAGAGCCCTACCGATCCCACTTGCTCCACCTGTAACAACTACAGTTTTATCTTTTACATCCATTTTCTGGCTCCTTTTTCTTAATAATCGATAACACTGTGAACTTCTGTCGTAATGAGACTTTTTCTACCCTGGAGAGCAAGTAATTCTATCAAGAAAGTGGCACCTACGACCTCTCCACCTGCAGATTCTACCAGAGTCTCACAAGCCGCCGCTGTCCCACCGGTAGCGAGTAGATCATCAACAATTAAAACTTTTTGCCCGCTAAGAATTGAATCTGCATGGATTTCAAGCGCGTCACTTCCGTATTCTAAATCGTAATCTACTCGCTTTACCTTCGAAGGCAGTTTGCCGGGTTTCCGCACGAGCGCAAAGCCCACATCAAGCATTTGCGCTAACGGGGCGCCAAAAATGAACCCTCTAGATTCAATTCCGACTACGCATTCAACAGAAAGGGATTCAAACCGTCGCCCCATAGCCTCCAGTGCATTCTTAAAAATTTGAGGCTCCAACAGGAGCGGAGTCACGTCGCGGAAAACGATTCCCTTTTGAGGAAAATCAGGCACAGCTCGTATGTATTTTTTAAGTTCTTCTTCAATCACTTCAAAACCTCGGAGCAAAATTATATCTAAGGAAGATACAACTTGGGATTCTTAGCTTGATTTTCATGTCTTACTTCGAAATGGAGGTGTGGACCGGTAGATTTTCCAGTACTACCTACTTCCGCAATTTTCTCGCCTTCCCTCACTTTCTGACCTTTTTTTACTCTATTTTTTCGATTATGAGCGTATACCGTCTCGTAATCTCCAGAGTGGCGCAAAATAACCACGTTTCCATAACCTCCTAGTCGTCCGCTGAAAATTACTCGACCACTCCTAGCCGCTACGATTGGCGTTCCAGCCTTGGCCGCTATGTCCATACCTTCGTGCTTTCTACCCCATCTTAATCCATATTGAGAGGAGACAATTCCCTTGACGGGCCAACTAAATTTTCCAGTTTTTACGGTTGAGCGATTTTTTCTTTTAGAAACAAGAGAATAATCGGGAGGATTCCTATTCGCTCCATATATGGTCAACCTCATTCCCGGCTGAACCAACCGAACATCATCGATGTCGTTCACCTCAACAATATGCTGTGTCGAAACATCGTAATAGACTGCTATCCGATATATTGTTTCTCCAGATTTTACTTTATGAATTACTCTGGCGAAGGGAAAACCGAGGCAACCTATTAATAGTGAAACCGCGAGAACACTTAAATGTTTACTCATTCTTGAACTCGGATTCTCATGTAGACCATCCTTCGTCGCCTATCAATTCTACAAATTTGCAATCTCCGAGTTCTTTTTGTGTCCAGTCTGAAGGACTAGTTCGATGGACCTCCAAAAGAACTTGACTATCAGAGAGGCCAAACGGCCCAATCAACCGACCACCAATCTTAAGTTGCAAAAGTAAGCTTCGGGGAACTTTGGGGCCCGCTGCCGTAACCAAAATTGCATCGTAAGGCCCATCTTTGGGTCGCCCCACCGTACCATCACCAAGAAACACTACTGCGTTTATAACACCAAACCGATCGAGTGCTCTCCTGGCATCATTCGCAAGACTCGGAACTCTTTCAATCGAAACTACTCGTTCTGCCAGCTTAGAAAGTATTGCGCATTGATATCCCGAACCTGTACCTATCTCAAGTACAGCTTCGTGCCCTTCCAGACAAAGCCTTTCAGACATCAAGGCTACGATGTGAGGGGCCGATATTGTCTGTCCTGACCCAATAGGCAGAGCTACATCTGAATAGGCTTTATGTCTGAGCGCCTCTGCAACTAGAAGGTGTCGAGGTATTGCATTCATGGCCGCCAAAACCCTAGTATCTCGAACCCCTGCTTTCTCCAAAGACTGAACCATCTTTGAGCGAGCTCTTCGATATTGTTCCTCTTCAACACGAAAATCAAAATCCGAATGTTTCGACAAAACCATCCCAGCCCCTCGGAAAGCAATTTAGACCTCCTACAAACTGTCGCAAGAGTGATTTTTAAAATGGCGAAGCCTAGCGATCTTCTTCTAAATTTGAGGCACTTCCGATCCAACCGTGTCTCGTGCATCTTTTTACAATTAACTTCACCTCAGAAGCCCTCTAGGGACTCCTTGTGGCATACTGATCAAAAGAAAGCTGAAAGGAGTTCTCATGTCACTCAAGGCATCTAAAGACCTAGTCCTACCTACCGCGATGGTTGGCTCGTTTCCTAGGCCAGCTTGGTACACTGAAAGCTTACATGGCAGACCATTAAAGGTCGCCCTTGGAGATACGACCTACCGCGAACAATACACGGACGCAGTAGCCTGCTATATCAACGAACAGGAACGAGCCGGACTCGACATACTTGTAGACGGGGATGCACGGTTTGATCTGGAGGTTGGAGGTAGATCGTGGTTCTTTTATACAATTGAACGACTCAATGGCATTAGTGGATTTAGAGATTCCTCTCATTTTCTCGAATATGCAGATATGGGACCGGGGGATATTCTCTATGAGGTCCAAGAAGCTTACCATCCTCCTGCAGTTACAGGTCCAATTACCAGGGGACCCCTACATTTCACTGCTGCCTGGAAAACTGCTCAACGAATGACTAGCAAACCAGTAAAGTTCGGATCAATAAGCGCAAGCTGCCTTCCAATGATGCTCTGGAATGAACACTACGCCTCCGACCAGGACCTTGTAATGGCATTGGCAGCGGCACTCAATGAAGAACTCAAGGAACTTGCAGCTGCCGGATGCCCAGTGATACAAGTAGAGGAACCTCCCCACCACTTTGCGTGCGCTGCTACCCCACCCGCAACTGACAAAGATCTCGAGTTTTACACGGAAGCATTTAATAGGGAGGTTGAAGGAGTAGACTCCGAAATTTGGGCACACACATGCTGGGGAAACCCAAATCAACAGAGCTTCTACTGGGAGCGCCCTAGTTACGAACGATCTCTCCCTTATCTCTTAGCGCTAAATGCCGATGTGTTAATGCTCGAAGGCGCCAGTAATATGGGACGCGATCTAGCTTTGTTAAAAGCGTTTCCCACAGACAAAAAAATTGGTATCGGTGTTGTCGACCACACAAGGACCACTGTGGAACGACCGGAAATGATTGCTGATATCATTCGAAGAGCTCTAGAATATATCCCACCAGAACGTCTAATTATAAGTGCCGATTGTGGTTTTGGTCGAGAAGGAATGTCACGTAGAATTGCATACTATAAATGCGTAGCTCTAGTAAGAGGAACGAACATAGTCCGAAAAGAACTCGGCCTACCACAATCAGAAATTCGGGCAACTGATCCTACCTACGCGTTCATGGGCGAATCAGTCTGAAGAACCGCAGTCTGAAAATTTCGAACCGGACTAAGACATTAGGAACTGAAACGGCCTTTGAGGTTTTAGAAAGAGTCCAAGAATTAACCCTAAAGGGTTATGACGTGATAAACCTTGGCATCGGACAACCGGACTTTCCTATAGCTCAACATATCTTAGATGCTGCTGAGCGGGCTGTGCGAGATGGTCCCTACGGGTACTCTTCTGCTCAAGGAGAGTTCGTACTAAGGGAGGCAGTCTCAGAAAGATATTGCAATGAGAACTACTATGTTTCTCCAGACAACGTTGTAGTATTCCCCGGAGCCAAAACTGGATTACTCTTCGCTGCACTTTCCTTCGGAGACTCGGAAACCCAGATCCTGTACCCAGATCCGGGCTTTCCTATCTATTCCTCTGTTGCACGTTTTTCAGGAGCCGAGCCCGTCGCCTATCCGCTTGATGAAAATTCCGATTTTGGACTCCGCGCCGATGACGTCTTGTCTCGAATTACAAAAAAAACTCGTCTACTGATTTTAAATAGCCCGGGGAACCCAACAGGTGGAGTGACAACGATCCCGGAACTTGATTTGCTCGTACGAGGACTCCTCGACTATCCTGATGTCTTCATCCTCTCGGACGAAATATATCGACAAATTTATTACGGACAGGATAAGCCTCGCAGTCTTTTGCACTACCCTGAAATCCGGGAACGACTAATCCTAATTGACGGTTGTTCTAAAACATATGCAATGACCGGATGGAGATTAGGCTTCAGCGTTTGGCCTACTTCTCTAATCAATTTAGTGAATCGTCTTTGTATAAATAGCCATTCATGTGTCAACAACGTTGCTCAAGCCGCCGGAAAAGCAGCCTTAACTGGTCCTCAAGACTCAGTTGCTTCTATGATCAGGACCTTCACACGCCGAAAAACTATTTTAGTTGAGGCGCTTAACGAAATACCCGGAATTAGTGCCCTCTCACCAGGCGGCGCCTTTTACGTCTTTCCAAATATTACCGAAATTGGCATTACATCCCTCGAACTCCAAACGGAACTTTTGAATTTTGCCCACGTCGCCACAATCGCGGGTACTAGTTTTGGATCTGCAGGAGAAGGGTTTCTCCGATTGTCATTTGCAACCGATCAATCTCGTCTGGAAGAAGCCTGTGAAAGAATCTCTACCTATTTGAACAGATAGAAGCTCGGATTATGATCTTAGGAACATCTACTAGTAAACGTTATCTGGCCGAAACTAGCCTCTCTCTCAGTTCCTTAGTCTTTATGTAATCGACCTCGAGCTCGCCGTCTTTTGGATCGACTAAAATTACGCCATACACCTCGCTCGCTCTTGCTTTTGTTTCCCAGCGCTCTCTCACGTCGTACAACACGCGTGCAGGATCACGTTCGAGCGGATCTCCATATCCTCCTCCCCCTGTATCAATTCCCTTGATCCACTCGCCCACCTCTAAATTAGCCTCCACTACGCCGGGCATTTTCTGTTCGGTTCCATCTAGGCGGATAATGAAGGTTTCCGCGGGGGGACTAGGCTCACCCCCCTGTACACCCTGAGGCGGATAATGTTGTCCATCACAGGAAATCACTACTGTCATGGGGTCCTCTCTCGGACCGTAGATCACTTCTGCGCCTGGAGCACCCCGAAAAGTACCAGCACCTCCTCCCCCGGCGATTATCCGAACTGATCGGAAAAGCACGGGAAATTTAGATTCGTCGACCTCTATACTTCCTCGATACATTAGACCTGCCGCTACAGGCAAACCATAATTAACCCAACCATCTGTATGAGAGGAAGCCGGTCCACCATTAACCAAAACCCATTCTTGATTGATATAAGGATCTCCACCTCTTCGAAAATCCTTACCAGAAATAACTCCAGCTCCAGCTCCCATTCCAAGCCCCCCCTCAGCGAGGCCATATCCATATCCAATTTGCGCAAACGCAGCTTGAGTCGTATTTACGATCCTATCTCCAATGTTCGTAGTAGCCATAGAACAGCTATGCGGAAACCTAGGCTCCCCCACGACACAATTCTCTCGTAGTTTCACCGTTATTCTTTTGAAACTTCCATCATTGTGAGGGATATCAGGATCCAAGCAATTAAAAACACCGCACATTGCGTTGCTAGTTGCGCACGCGATTGACTCATTCAAGCCAAAATCAAGGCAATCCTCGTTATCGGTAAGATCAATCTCAATTCTTCCGTCTTTTGAATCAACTGTAATGTCGACCTTGATATCGAGGCCATCCGGTAAAACGGGAGGCAGAGGGTCGTACCTTCCTGTCCGAGACAATTTACCATTAGGTAATTTCTGTATCGCCTCCACGGTCCGTCGCTCTGAATATTCAAACCAAGCTTCAATAAATTCGTGTATCGTCTCGCTACCGTAACGCTCAGCTAATTCTACAAGCCTCCGCTCCCCTATTCGCGCAGAGCCTATCTGGGCAAGATAATCCCCATACCATTGATCCGGTACTCTTATTCTCCTTCTGCACATACGAATAATATCATCGACATCCTCGTAATCTTTCTGGACCCTCACACAAGGAAAAATTAAGGAGCCTTCCTCATAAACATCTCTTGCATGAGCGTAATACGTACTTGGTATACTATTTCCGCAATCAGCCTGATGAGCCTTAGCACATGTTGTAAAAAGGTGAATACCCTCGAAGAACACTGGAACAAGAATCATATGATCGGCAGCATGAGTGTTTCCTAGGTAGGGATCGTTATGTAAAAATGCATCTCCTGGACTAATGTTTTGATGTAGATCACACATCGTCTTGGACTGCATCGCTGCACCAAATATATGAACCGGAACCCCTTCTCCAGGAGTGAGTAGCCGGTTATCGCCCGTACATATACTGCACGAAAAATCTCTGACGACAGCAAGAACACTAGAACGAGCAGTCCTTAATAGTGTATTCGTCATTTCTCGATTTATCGCATCGAAACGATTAGCGAGAACTGCCATAAGTACAGGATCCATTCCTCTAACCTCCTACTTCTAATAAATAGTCACCCTGAGTAGTTACCCTGACAGTAGTCCCTGGCTCGATCACCAAAGTCGAGGTTGGCTCTTCAAGAATAGCTGGACCTTCTATCTCATCTCCTGGCGCAAGATCTCCACCTCTAAAGATCCGGGTATCTAGCGATCCTTCTTCATCTCCATAAAACACTTTTCGTACTTCCCTTGCATTTACTCCACCAACAAAGCCTGAGCTCGCTACGCTGGCCGACTCGCCTTTTACGACACCTGTAAGACGACCGCGCCAATTCAAGAACTCTACAGGCTGCTCCGAGTCCCTTACAGCAAAAACACGTTCATGCATCTTGTGAAACTGCTCTACGAGCTCAACTACGTGCTTCTGCGTTTCAAGAGTCTCCGTTGGAACTAAAATCTCAAGCTCCCAGACTTGAAATCGATAACGCGCTTCAACGTAAAGTTTTACCTCTACTTCACTAATCCCTCGTTCGTCTAATTTTTTTGCAAACTTGCCAAGTCTAGTCTTAATACCATCGAGCGCTGCCTTCACACCTTTGAAATCAAAATCATTTGAAGCCGTAAAACAACTAGCCCCGGCTTCTGTAACGATGTTAGAGACCTGCATACCCGCCGCAGACAGCGCTCCTGCAGTTCTGGGCATCAATATTTTTTTACAACCGAGCTCTCGTGCGATTGGAACAATATTTAATCCTCCTGCACCTCCACCTGCAATTAGTGCTGCATCTCGAGGATCTACGCCTTCATTTATTGTTATTTCGCGGATAGCTTGAATCATATTTTGATTAGCTACCGCAAGAACAGCAAATGCAGCTCGCTCCAAAGTTAAACTCAATCTTTCAGCGATTATTCCGATTGCTCTTTCTGCCTCTTTTCTTAGAAGTCGCATTTTTCCACCTAAAAAATGCTCCGGATTCAGGAAACCTAGGATCAAAGCTGCATCTGTTACTGTCGGATCCTCACCACCCCGGTCATAACAGGCCGGGCCCGGCTGGGCTCCCGACGATTGAGGACCGACTCTCAACAGGCCTCCAGAATCAACCCAGGCAATCGAACCACCACCCGCCCCTATGCTATGAACCGCTACAGAAGCCATTCCAAGGTTGTGTCCAGTCCATCTAGGCCCGAGCCACGTTTCTCTAGTAAAGTCGATTTCGTAATCTCTCACGAGACTTACGTCAAAAGTAGTTCCGCCAGAGTCACAAACAATAACATCGCTCGGCAATTTTTCGCTCACTGCGTGACTTTGACCAGCCACCGGCGCCATCGCGGGTCCAGACTTTACTAAATATATAGGCCGTTCGATGACATCAATTAGATGCATAACTCCACCAAAAGATGTCGAAACAAGAATATCGTTTTCGTACCCAGAGGCTCTTAAATCTTTCTCTAAGCCAGTCAAATATTTTTGTGTTAATGGCTTTAGCGAGGCATCGATTGCCGTTGATGAGGCTCGTCGATACTCGCGCATCATTGGATTGAGTTGATGAGACAGCGTATAGGGTACACCGGGAAGAACCTCTTCGATTAACTCTCCTACGCGCAATTCGTGCATCGGATTAGTGATCGACCAGATCAAACTTACTGCTATCGCTTCAACTCCATTCTTTTTACAATCTTCTAGTAATTCTCGAACTCTATTTTCGTCCAGAGCCGAAGCAACTCCACCTTCGGCAGTTATCCTTCCTGGAACTTCAAACGTTAAACTTCTAGGTACGTAAGGTTCAGGATATTCCATATCCAATCGATGCGGTTCGAGCTTTCCACCTTCTTTCAGAACCAAAATATCAGGGAAACCATCTGTCGTAAGAAATGCGGTTTTTGCCGTTTTTCCTTCAACTATTGCATTCGTTGCTCGGGTAGTTCCATAAATGATAATCGAAGTTTCTTTCAGGAGATTTTGAAGGTTTGTTCCCAAGTCTTCGACTACACCCGTGAGACCCCCCCGGATACTTTCAAAAGCTCTCTCTCGATCAGTGAGAGCTTTACCAAGAACTAAGTTACCATCTTGACCAGCCACCACGACGTCTGTGAAGGTACCTCCGGTATCAACCGATATGCGATAACTCATTAGTTCCCTTTCTCAATTTTCCTAAGAGCGTCAGCACGCTTGAGGAATTCTCGTACCGATAAAAGTTGATCCTCTTGTCGAACATGAAGCACGTCTTTCACATAGACAAGACGAGATCGGGCGTGTTCGGGCAATTCAGCCAGAAGCTGTCCTTCACAAAGACTACTAAAGCCAACGTCGTTTCGAGTATTTTCCACCGCTTTCTCTTCTCCATTGATGGTGCTTACGAAAGAGCCAGCGTATCCTATTGAATCTAGACTCTCAGCCCTTCTGTCAGCCATACTTTTGGTTTCAAAGGGTCCAATCAAGTAGCGATACAGGCCCTGAGGGCCTTTCACAATCTTAAGTTGACCGAAATTTAATGCCTCTTTTTCATAATGCGAAACCATCTTTTTAAGAGCACCAATCTGGACGAAATATACATCACTAATCTTTTCATCCGCGTTTGCATGGCTTCCCGCAAAAATGCTAATTATGAGAAACAGTAACCTCCCCATACCACCTCAATTTCAGCATTGTGGGTCGCCCTTAAAAAGTTAATTGTCACCATCTAGAAACCGGCCAGGGACCGCCACAATCGCAGCATAAATGCCAATGGCTAAACCGCCAATTGCCCCAGCAAGTGGGGACACGTTTTCAAGAAACATTGGAACCACAAAGAACCCCATAAATGCAAAGAATCCTAGAATAAAATAACCCAGTCGAAATCGAGCCAATTCTTTTTTGATCCGCTTCAAGATAGACTTTCCAATTTTATACAACGTGCTGAGACTGGTTTCATTGCATAGTCTTTCCGCTAGTAGAAAACCACAAATATTTAGGTCGCGACCACGAGTGAAAGTAGCTTTCAAGGTCTCTTTTTCCCCAAGGGGATAGCTGAAAATTAGCCACCGACGTGTTTATCCAAAACTGTAGGTGGTGCCTCCTATCTTCCTTAGGTCCTTTCTTCGAACAGACACGCTGGTTTTTAGAAAACGCCGGAATAGGAGCCTCCATCAACATGTAAATTCTGACCAGAGATATACCCAGCCTGCTCACTGCAGAAATATGCGCATGCGTCTCCAAACTCCTGAAGAGTTCCCATTCTTTTAGCGGCTACACTTTCAATTTGAAGAGCGCGCGCTTCTTCGATCGAGATTTTCCTGCTTTCTGCCACGAATTTCGCCATCAACATTTGTCTCTGCGTATCAACTCGCTCCGGTAGTAAATTATTAATAGTCACGTTGTCTCGTATTACTTCTCTCGAGATCGATTTGCAGACGGCTGTTAATCCGCTTCTCGCAGCAGTCGATAAACCCATCGTGGCCAAGGGTGATTTAACCTGTGATGAGGTGATATTCACGATCCTACCGAACTTACGACTTCTCATGCCTGGCAAAACTGCTCTTAACAAAACTACCGGGACCATAAAATTCTCTTCGAGACTCCGTCTCCAATCGTCATCCGACCAGTCTGAAAAATTTCCGGGAGGCGGACCACCATTACTGTTCACCAAGATATCCGGCTCAGGACATGCAGCAATTAGATTCGTTCTTCCTTGTGCTTCATTGAGATCTGCAACCACTGGAGTTACGGTAGAACCCGTCTCTTTTTCTATCTTCCGCGAGGCTTCGGCAAGTCTTTCTCGGTTTCTTCCGTTAATAAAAACAGTTGCCCCTTCACGGACAAGAGATCTAGCGCACGCAAAGCCAAGGCCTTGGCTTGACGCACAAACAATCGCCTTTTTCCCGCGTAGCCCTAAGTCCATCACGCTCCAGCATACAAGACGAAGAGACTTCAGGGAGTTTCTTTGTGAATTTATCGATGGTCGGGCCGGGGAGATTTGAACTCCCGACCTCCTGAACCCCATTCAGGCGCGCTACCAAGCTGCGCTACGGCCCGACTACTGATGATTAGCTTGATCCATCACCCGTGTCTACGGCTATGCCTCTAGGAGAAGAACTCATTCAGTTACTTTTCTCTTCTTAATTCATGGCCTAAAAGAAGCTTGAATATCTTAAAGAGAAAACTCTTCAAATAAGCTTTTTGATGGCGATCAAATCTTTCCGTATTTTTGCCAGTTTCACTTGCTTGTTCTGGCTAAATCCTAGGCTCATCTGGTTTTCAGTGTCTTCTTGCTTCTGGGGCTCCGGAAAGGATTCAGAAAGTGCCGCGTGTATTCCGTCAGCACCTATGTCTTTAAGCTTCTTTTTTGCTCCAGCAATTGTGTAGCGTTCTTCGTGTAAAAGCCTGCGTATCAAAAGAATTCGCTCGATATCTCGCTTTTTATAAAGTCTCTGTCGAGATTTGGATTTAGCAGGACTCATCCAACGGAATTCCGATTCCCAATACCGCAAAACATACGGCTTGACTCCTGTCAATTCACTCACTTCTCCAATACGGAGATACCTCTTATCGTCTAAACCATCAGGTAAGGCAGGTGTAGATCCTACCAACTCGTTCTTTCGATTCTGACGATTTTCTCTGTCGACCATTTAGGAACCACCACACAATTTAGAGGGTTGCCCTCAAAACCAAGTCTTAGCCGTACGTTTACTTA
Organism: Deltaproteobacteria bacterium UBA6930; assembly: GCA_002450755.1. Lineage (GTDB taxonomy): Bacteria > Myxococcota_A > UBA9160 > UBA9160 > UBA6930 > UBA6930. The sequence goes on along the minus strand of DKAI01000074.1, from coordinate 1,078 downwards.
AACCGGCGAGCAGATCAACTACCCACCTTCCATTCAAGGAAGCTCCCTGTTAATCTAAAACTTTACCTGAGGTCTCGTCGCCGTTTAGTGTGTTTTTAAGCACGAGGCTCGGCTTAAAGGTAAGAACTCTCCTCGCGTCGAGTCGTATTTCTTCACCAGTTTGAGGATTTCTTCCTTTTCGTGCATTCTTTTCACGGACAACAAAGTTACCAAAGCCCGAAATTTTTACTTTTTCACCTTCTTTCAGCGTTTCTTTAATTATATCGAAGACTCTTTCAACTATTTCAGCTGACTCTTTCTTCGAAAAGCCGACTTTTTCATAAATTTGTTCAACGATTTCTGCCTTAGTCATCAGTTCTCCTTAAAATCTCTAGCGAAGTATTCCATCATATCGCTTTTCCAACATTTTAAGCACTCTCTGGGTCACCTTGTTAACCTCTTCATCTCGTAACGTCCGATCAAGCCGTTGAAATGTTAGTCTCAGGGAAAGACTCTTTTTACCAACAGGAACCCCTTTACCTTCATAGCAATCAAAAACATCGAGTCCATAGAGTACAGTTCCTCCAGCCCTCTGCACAGCCTCAATTACTTCGCCACTCTCTTGGTCCACATTAAGCAAGACGGAAAAATCGCGACGAATCGATGGAAAACGGGACACGTCCTTAATGAGTTGCTGTCTTCCCGACACTAAGGCGAGCTCGCTCACATCAAAGCTCACCAGGGCTAGTGGCGCATCTACTTCAAAATGACTTGCTGTTGCAGGGTGTAGTTCACCCAAGGAAGCCACTCTTCTTCCTTTCACCTCGTAACTACCCGATGCTCCGGGGTGGAGATAGGATTCGCCGTGCTGTCCGTTGAATTTTGCACTAATTGCCAACTTCTCAAAAACTCTCTCTGCTATCCCCTTTATCTGAAAGAACAAAGGAGCCTCTTGGGTCCAAAGGGCCTTATCTGCAATTCCCGCAATCACAGCAACAGCCTCAGAACTCTCGAAGGGAAGCTCGCCTAAATTTTCTTGTCGGAATACTCTAGAAATTTCAAACACGCTAACCCGTCCAGCCTGCCTACTCAAATTTTG
>DKAI01000159.1 GCA_002450755.1 Deltaproteobacteria bacterium UBA6930 | reverse complement strand
GTGTATTCGTCCGATCTCGTCATTCATTTGAGAAGGGGGAGAGGTTGGAATGAAGACGAAATGCCGTACGCCTATATTAATGTAAGAGTTAAGTTGCTCGACGCAGGCCTCCGGGGGGCCAGCAATACTGAATTCTGAGACCTTATGAGCGTCGTAGGGACGCTTGTAGCGGGCAGAGAGGTGTCGTGCTACTTGCTCTCTTCCTTTTTTTAGGGAGTCTGTTACAGCGATTGTAAGTGTCTGACCAAACGTAATATCTTCCGGAGATCTTCCCGCGGTTTCGGCGCCTCGTCTTATTTCGTCCCAATCTCTTCTAACTCGTTTTGAGGATGATGGATAGGCCAACCACCCGTCTCCAAGCATGTATGTTCTTCGCAAAGCGGCAGGGGATCTTCCCCCTACCCATATCGGTGGTCCGGGCGTTTGAATTGGAGGGGGATCAATAGAAATATTTTCAAGCTTATAAAAGGAGCCAGAGAAGGTCACAGGAGCCCCCTTCCATAATTCTCGAACAATCTTTATTGCTTCGTTTGTTCTTCCACCTCGTTGGTTTAGTGGGATTTCAACTGCTTCAAAATCCTTCTTTCCTTCACCGCCTACGCCTACACCAAGGATTGTGCGACCTCCGGACAAAAAATCCAACGAAGCAAATTGCTTTGCAACGATAGTTGGGTGTCTTAAAGGCAGTAGTAAGACACCAATCCCGAGTTTTATTCTTTGGGTACACCCTGATAGATGAGCAAGAGCAATGAGTCCTTCCAAGATTGGATTCACAAATGATATATGATCGGTCGACCATATTGAGTCAAATCCTAGTTTTTCGGCTTGGATAGCAGTTTTCCTGTAAAAATCGTAGGAAGGCATACCTTCAGGGTTCTGACCACTGATTACTAATCCAAAGCAAACACTCATGCTGTAATCTCCCCAAAGCAGTTCTGTTTCTAGAACTGAGGTTTTCGCGCAAATTGCAGGGTAACTGTCTACAATAGGGTAGCCCTTTTACTACGGAGCTCGCTTGGACTGGTCGAAACACTACGCAGAACGCCTTTCTCTCATGGGTCATTCGGAGGTAGCGCAGATCCTAGAACTGACCTCTCGTCCGGAAGTGATATCTCTTGCTGGCGGTCTCCCGTCTCCAGATTCGTTTTTACTAGAAGAAACTCAAGAGGAAGCAATTAGTGTCTTTAGGGATTTAGGCTCTGCTTCTTTGGGTTATGGGCCTACGGAAGGCCTTCCGCCTTTACGCGAGGCCCTTGCGGAGAGGATGACTTTGAAGGGTCGATCGAGTGGGAAAGGGGAAATACTTTTGACCACTGGAGGAATTGCAGCCTTAGATCTTATCTGTAAGGCGTTACTCGAATCGGGTGATTTTGTGATCATTGAAGAGCCTTCATACCTGGCGGCGATTCAAGTGTTTCGGAGCTATGGTGCGCAGTTTTTAGGTATCCCAACTGATCAGGACGGTGTTTGCTTAGATGCTCTCGAGGTACGGCTAGATGAATTGATTGCGTCAGGTCGTCGCCCCAAATTTTTCTACATCATCCCAAGTTTTCAAAATCCGTCTGGTAATTGTCTGGCTACGGAACGTAGAGAAAAGTTAGTTGGCATCTGCAATGCTAGAGGTATACCGATTGTTGAAGACGGAGCTTATGAAGATCTGAGGTTCGAAGGAGAATTTCAATCAAATCTAGCAAGTATTGATCCCGAGGTTGTGCACGTTAATACTTTTTCAAAGATTATGCATCCGGGTCTGCGCCTAGGTTGGATTAACGGGCCGGATGTACTAATTGAGAAACTGGCTTTGTGCAAGCAGGGACAAGACCAGTGCTCCAGTACCTCGGGACAACATTTGGCGGAAAGATTTCTTCGAAAGGGGCTAGTTGAACAACAACTAAGAAAATCTCGAGCAATTTATCGCGAGCATAGAGATTTAACGATAGAGGCGTTCAAAGAAAATTTCCCCAAAGAATCTTTAGCTTCTCGACCACAGGGAGGATTTTATTGTTGGATTGATTTGCCTGAAGAAATAAATACGGTTCGACTTCTTCCAGAAGTAGTGGAAAGCGAAAATGTAGCTTATGTAGGAGGTTCTGCCTTTTATCACGATAGAGATATGGGCACTAATCAAATTCGACTAGCTTATAGTTTTGTATCGGGAGATAAGCTGAAGGATGCGGTTGCTCGGTTGGGAAGGTTCTTTCAATCTAAATTAAGTGCATAATAACGTGCCGGGTAAATCTTAACTTCAGATTTTTCGGATTGTTATATGAAGATTAAGTAAAGGAATAATGTCTAATGATGCTAGCCGATAGTACTAATATCTAGTCGAGCGGGAGTGCATCGCACATTGGAGGGACAAAATGGAAGCACCGCAGCATATTTTAGATGGCTATAAGGTTCTCGACTTTACGCAAGTCTTGGCGGGGCCGACGACGACAAGGCTAATGGTTGAACTCGGAGCGGAGGTCGTGAAACTGGAACTCGCTCCGGGTGGTGATTTTGCTCGTTCTCTGCCGTGGAAGCACGAAACCGGACGAAGCGCTTACCATGTGCAGCAGAATCGAGGGAAGAAAAGTCTTTGTGTCGATGCTAAGTCGGAGGAAGGACGCGAAATTATCAAGGGTTTAATTTCTCAGGTGGACGTTGTGATAGAGAATTTTGCTCCGGGTACCATTGAACGGCTTGGCTTTCCTTGGGAAACAGTGAAAGAAATAAATCCAAGGGCAATAATGTGTTCGATTTCAGCATTTGGCCAAGGGGGACCTCTCACTAATTTGCCAGGCTACGATTATATTGCTCAGGCATATGCCGGAGTCACCCATATGATTGGTGATCCAGATCGTGCACCATCCTTTCCTCTTCTGGGTATTGGGGATGTCATGACAGGTGTTCACGCCGCTGCAGCGATAGGCTTTGCTTTGCTGTTTAGAGAGAAAACGGGACGCGGACAGTATGTAGATATTTCTTTGCTCGACTCTTATTTTCACTGTCATGAAGTGAATGTTGAAATTTATAGTGCGACGAAAGGGGAGTTTGAACCCAAAAGAGCTGGATCTCATCACTACGCTGTTTGTCCTCTTGGATTGTTCAAGGGTAAAGACACTTATATGTTTATTATCGCGCTTGACCACCAGTGGCCGCACTTGTGTAAAGCGATGAACCGGAATGATCTGATTACCGATCCTCGATATGACACAAATGTAAAAAGGGTCGAGAAAATTAGCGAGGTCGCTGCAATAATTGAAGAGTGGCTAGCTGGAACACCGGACGATGAAGCAGCTCTCAAGAGGCTTGAAGAATGTCGAGTGCCTTGTGCACCGGTTCTATCTATTGCCGAAGCTGTAGCTCATCCTCATTTGCGCGAACGGAAAACTATTCGTAAGGTTGAAGATGAAATTATAGGAGAGCTTGAAATTCCAGGCATGCCTTTACGATTTTCTGAGTTTCCTGAACTTTTGGATCTCCATGCACCGTACCTTGGTGAACATAATGAGGAAATCTTGGGTCGTTACCTGGGTTATGACAAGGATACGATTACCAATTTGGTGCGTTCCGGGGTATTGCATCGCGGAGACACCTAGAACGGACTTCATCGCGTTTTCTTGTGGGCTTCTATTTCCAATCGGACCTGGACTTTGGCTCCAATGTTCGGGATGCCGTATTTCATCCCGAACAAGGTGCGATCTATATTGAAAGTTGCTGATAGTCCGAGTGTTGGGATCCCTTTTTTCGGTGGCATGGGATAAGGCATATGCTTGTTTAGAGAGATATTAAGTAGAATAGACTTAGCTCTTCCTAGTAGTATGAGGTCGCCTTCGATCTTATAATCAGATTCATTTGCTAATTCAACAGAATTCGTTTCGAAAACAATTTTCGGAAATTCCGAACAATTAAGAAAATCAGGCGATCGAAGATGGCGATCTCTTTTTGGGTAACCTGTATCAACGCTTGCTGAGTTTATCTCAAGTCGAGCCGATGCTTTAGAAGGGTTATCAGTATCAAAATAAATGTTGCCCGAAAAGTCATTAAATCGACCGACGAGATTCGAGTATCCTAGGTGGTCGATATCAAAATGTATGGATGAGTGTAGAGGGTCAATCTCGTAGGTTTCAGCCCTAACATTGTTGGAGAAGAGTATTAGCAAGAGAGACAAAAAGCCAAAGGTAAGACAACTCTTTCGGTGTTCATTTGGTTTAGTGGAACGGTAAAAAAAGAGCATACGAAGCGTTTTTAAGAGCATAGTTTTCTTGTCTTTAGTAGTGAAGGGGAGATCTTATGCAACTTGTATTGCTGTTTGTATGTCTTCTGACATTTTTTACCGGAGTGACGCCTGGTATGCAAGGAGCAGTGCTGATCCAATTAGGGCCGCAAGTAGAAAAAGCGTTGGAATTCTAACTCGCTGGCGAAAAATCTTTTTTGGGCCCGAGAAGGAAGAGGGTACGAAAGTAATAGCGGCCGTTATTGTAAGAGCCCACTGACTAGATTCGGTATAAAGTGAGGCTCGTTCAAAGAGGAGTACGATTGTACCTACAACGCACATAAGCGAGAAAGGCGCATTTCGTATCCATCGGTTTCTTGGGTAATTGTAAATAATGACTCCTAAGCTCGCGCTCGCAATAACTATTGCGCTTTGCGAAATTGACGCAGACCCTCCCATAAACGTCACTGCTCCAAGGGTACCGCCGATTAGAAAAATGCGTCCTGCGAGCTCGCGTGGCGTTAATTTCTTTGCATATTGAAAAAATGTTAGCGCGAAACCGGAAACTAAGAGTAGGGTCCAGGGGTCGGAATTAATCCTAGACCATCCTATCCAACCTATAACTGCAAGGAGCCAGGCGACGGCAATAATAGAGGACCATGTTGAAGTTGTTCGGTTGCCGAAACCTAAAGCAATTCCAATCGCTATGGCGATTGGAATTCGCTCGACAGATGACACAAATGGAAATTCAGGCAGACCATTTACCGCCAGAGAGCCGGCAAGAAAACCAGCTGGGATGGCCAAGATAGCTATTTTCTCTGTTTTAATGGCCAACAAGGGTGCGATAGCTACCGCAAAAACCCAAGGAACTACGGTGCATTGGAATTCTGGGCTGTAAACCAATTGAAACATTACTGCTCCCAGGGCTAGCCTAGTATAGGATGTGGAGGCTCTTCAAGGACTCACCTTTTGGGGCGCAGAATCTTTCAAACGATTCGAACCGCTCGAGACGAAATTGTTTCGGAGGAAAAGGAGAAAATATGTCTAGCGAACAACTAGAGAAAGTAATTTCAGATTGCCTCGCAACTTTTGGGGCATGGGGCCCAGAGACGACTCTTGAGGAAATGCGTACGAGTGCAGATAAGCTTTTCTCGGTGCAGGATAGAGAAGTCGGAGCGACCTCTGAACAGGTTGATGCAGGTGGCGTTAGAGCAGAGTGGATCGCCGCACCAGGAGTAGCATCTGATCGGGCGATACTTTACGTGCACGGCGGTGGGTACGTACTAGGTTCTATTGATTCACATCGGGATTTGTGTGAACGCCTCTCAAGGGCTGCTGGGGCTCGAGTTTTGTCTCTTGACTATCGTCTAGCGCCTGAAGATCCATTCCCTGCTGCCGTAGACGATGCAGTGGCGGCTTACAATTGGCTCCTTGCTCAGGGGATTGCCTCAGGTGGTATCGCGATCGCTGGGGATTCTGCCGGAGGTGGTCTGGTTTTCGGAACTCTCGTTGCTCTGCGCGACGCGGGAGTTGAGCTGCCAGCTTGTGCGACACCTATATCACCTTGGGTGGACTTGGAGGGGACAGGAGAAACAATGAATTCGAAGGCCGACCTAGATCCGATGGTCCAAAAGGAAGGTATCCAAGCTATGGGTGGTATGTACGTACCGACCGGAGATCTTAAGAACCCTCTTGCCGCACCTCTTTATGCCGATCTTTCGGATCTTCCGCCTCTTTTGATTCACGTAGGGACTAGAGAGACTCTTTTGGATGATGCGATTCGTATGCATGATAAAGCAAAGGCGGCTGGAGTAGATGTCACCCTCGATATTTGGGAAGGACAGATACACGTTTGGCACCTGTTTTCAAACCGCCTTGACGAAGGTGAAGAGGCGATTCAACAGCTCGGTTCATTTATGAAGAAACACATGAGCTAGAAGATATTTCAGGTGGCGATAACGGGGGAGTCGGTTAGGAGCCACTCCCCCGTTATTCTTAATCAGGTGCGAGGAGCCGGAAGTTTACTAAATATACCTTAGAGGCTTGAGGTTATGATTTGTCAAGATGAACCTTATTGGAGGAGTTGAGCGATGGTGGAAGAAAGCGCGCCACGGACAGCCTTTGTGACAGGGGGGGGAGGAGGAATAGGTAGTGCGATTTGTCAGTCTCTTTCGGCGACAGGAGTTAGGGTAGCTGTCGCGGATCTTGATTTTAAAAGAGCTAGCGATACCGCGAAATCTTGCGAGGGCTTTCCCGTAGAGCTTGACGTTATGCAGCCGATTTCATTAGAAAAAGCAGCATCAGATGTGGAGGCTGAGATCGGACCTGTAGATATCTTAGTTAACTGCGCGGGCTGGGAACGGTTTATGCCGTTCGTCGATACTGACGATGAGTTTATGGATCGTGTCTTGGAGATTAACTTGGCGGGGCCAATGCGAGTCACACGACGCTTCTTGGTTCCGATGATCTCGCGTGGCTACGGCCGAATCGTAAATATTGCGTCAGACGCTGGGCGGGTAGGCTCCTCGCTAGAAGCGATCTATTCCGGGGCGAAGGGTGGCCTCATTTCTTTCACGAAAACGGTAGCCCGAGAGGTGGCAAGAAACGGGATAACGGCTAACTGTGTTTGCCCCGGCCCCACAGATACACCTTTAATGAAAGAGATTCTTGGCGAAGGAGAGCGAGCGGATCGCGTGTTGGGTGCGATAGTCAAGGCGGTTCCCATGAAGCGTATAGGGGTTCCGGAAGATCTAGGGCCGGCAGTAGTGTTTTTGGCGTCTGATGGTGCGGCTTTTATAACTGGACAGACGCTATCGGTAAGCGGCGGACTGACAATGGCCTGAGAGCGGCTCTTTGGAGGAGACGATTGCCTGTTATATCAAGTGGATTAAATATTAATAGCTCCGACTTCAAGGAGAACTTTTCTTGTTACGAAGAAAAGATCAAGATCCTTCGTGAACGACAAACATTCGTTGTTCATGGCGGTCGCGACAAGTCGATTGAACGTCATTTGGCTCGCGGGAAGGTGATGGTCCGAGACAGAATCGACCATGTAGTCGATGAAAACTCTTCTTTTCTGGAGCTTTCGACTCTCGCGGGCTTCGGTCAGTACGATGGTTCGGCTCCTGGTGCGGGGATTGTAACTGGGATTGGTATAGTACATGGCCAGCCGTGTATGTTTATCGCCAACGACGCTACGGTAAAGGGAGGTTCTCTCCTTCCCGCGTCGATAAAAAAACATATTCGGGCTCAGGAAATTGCATTGGAAAACGAGCTCCCAACGATATATCTAGTCGACAGTGGAGGAGCTTTTCTGCCTCTGCAGGATGAAGTCTTTCCCGATCGAGATCACTTTGGCGGTACCTTTTATCACCAGGCTCGTATGTCAGCAGCAGGGCTACCTCAGATTTCCGTAGTTCTCGGAGGATGCACTGCCGGCGGAGCCTATGTCCCCGCCCTGTCGGATGAAGTAATCATTGTTAAAGGAATAGGAAGAATTTTTCTTGGAGGTCCTCCGATAGTTAAGGCTGCTCTAAACGAGGTGATAGATGCAGAAGATCTTGGGGGGGCGGATGTTCATACTCTTGAATCGGGTGTCGCAGACTATATTGCCTACGACGAATTAGAAGCGTACGCGAAGGTCCGCTCCATAGTTGAAAATCTGAATTCGCCCTTGAACCTGATTGGCTCGGATCATTCTGTTAAGCCTCCCAATTATTCGCCGGACGAGCTTGGTGGTGTAATAAGTGCAGACTCTCGAATACCGTTTGACGTCAAGGAGATTATTGCTCGCATTCTTGACGGCTCAGAATTCCAAGAGTGGAAACCGCGCTACGGACCTTCAATAATCTGTGGGACAGGTAGGCTTCATGGATATCCCGTTGGTGTCATAGGGAATAATGGGATTATTTTTTCTGAAGCTGCTCTTAAGGCAACTCATTTTATAGAGATGTGTAATCAACGTAATATTCCTCTCCTCTTTTTGCAAAACACGACTGGTTATATGGTTGGCAAGGATGCTGAAGCCAGAGGGATCGCGAAGGACGGCGCTAAAATGGTAAGTGCGGTTGCTAATTCCACGGTTCCCAAATATACCGTTCTTATTGGCGGTTCTTATGGAGCTGGAAACTACGGGATGTGCGGGCGAGGCTTCCGACCGCGGTTTTTGTTTAGCTGGCCAAATGCAAGGATAGCAACGATGAGTGCTGACACTGCAGAAACCGTATTGGTAGATATCCGACTTGGAGGGTTAAAAGCGAAAACAACAAGCAAAAAAGAGATCGAGGAATTAAAGAGCGAAGTCAGGGAGCAGTACGAGGTTCAGTCTGATCCATACTACGCAACGTCGCGAATTTGGGACGACGGGTTGATAGAACCAGCGCAAACTAGAGATGTCCTTGGTTTATGCTTAGCTCTTTCAGCTCGGCAAGAATCGCCAGAACCTAATTTTCGCGTATTTCGGATGTAAACAGTTGACTATAAGTAAACTACTAATCGCGAACCGCGGTGAAATTGCAGTAAGAATCATTAGAACTTGTCGAGAGCGTGGCATTAGAACGGTGGCTGTGTTCTCTGAGGTTGATCGAGAGGCTTTACATGTGCACGAAGCAGATGAAGCACTCTTTATTGGATTATCCGAGGCCTCTAGCAGCTATCTAAATATCCCTAACCTCTTGGTGGCGGCCGATGAATCTAATTCAGACAGTATTCATCCTGGGTACGGATTTCTCTCCGAAAATGCGGAATTTGCTGGGCGAGTTGAGGAGGCTGGCCTTGTCTGGGTTGGACCGCATGTATCGGCAATGAAGAAAATGTCGTCAAAGATCGAGGCACGTAAACTTGCGACGTCTCTTGGTATTCCAGTAGTTCCAGGTGGTGAGATTGATAGCGATCTCGTCAACGCAGGCTCGGCTCTTGGGTTTCCCTTGATGATAAAGGCTAGTGCAGGAGGAGGAGGTCGCGGAATTAGGATTGTTCGAGATATTTCTGAACTTGAGAGTGCTGCTTCTCAAGCTGAGGCCGAAGCCGAAGCCGCTTTTGGAGACGGGAAGCTTATTCTTGAACGATATGTGGAAAATCCTCGGCATGTTGAAGTTCAGGTCCTAGGGGACAAGCACGGGAATGTTGTACATCTTTTTGATCGAGATTGTTCTGTCCAAAGAAGGCATCAAAAGGTTGTAGAAGAGGCTCCCGCTCCAAATTTATCCAAGAAACAGAAAGAAGAGATGTATTCCTACTCTCTGCAGCTGGCGCAATCGATGAAGTACGATTCGCTAGGAACGGTAGAGTTCCTGGTGGACGTTTCGACTAGTGAGATTTTTTTTCTTGAGATGAATACTCGCCTTCAAGTGGAGCATCCAGTCACAGAAGAAATCACCGGATTAGATCTCGTGTCTTTGCAAATCTCCTCGGCTGCGGGCGATAAATTAGCGATCTGCCAGGAAGATATTAAAACTAAAGGATCAGCAATTGAGGTGAGGGTGAATGCGGAAGATCCACGCGATGAGTTTTCTCCTCAGTCAGGGAGTGTTTGGGAGTTTGTCTCTCCCCGGAACGGTGCACGTTGCGACACGGGTATTAGGTCGGGATCGATTGTTCCTCGGCAGTATGATTCTCTTCTAGCCAAAGTCATTTCTCTGGGTGACACGAGAGCCCACGCTTGTGCGAAATTAACTGAGGCACTTTCGAAAATGACTGTTGCAGGTATTTCTAATAATTTGTCTTTTCTGCAAGCGATTATTTCGTCTCCTCAATTTCAAGAAGCTGGGTTTACGACTCGGTTTATTGAGGAACAAGGAAGCAAGCTCTTGGGTCATTCAGATCAAGATCTCGCGCGTGATATCTCAGCGCTTGCTTTAAGTTTACCTGGTAAGGAGATGCTGTTAGGTCAATCGCCATGGAAAAGTTTAGGTAACTGGCGACTTCTCAGTTCGTCAGGTCATCCTGAACGCGTTCAGTGGTATCTGGAGGATTATTCGGGTATTCAAAAAGTGACTGTCACTGACTCGTCCATTGTTAGTGTTAATGGTAGAGAACGAAGGCTCGAAGCCTATTGGGTTTCTGATAAGGTTTTGTCGGTTCAGGATGGTCGTGTTAGTCATTTGTATGAGGTAACAAGATGGAAGGATCGTATTCATGTTGTTGGTTCTGGTTGTAGAGCTGAATTCCGCGTAGTTTTCAGGGAGAACGTGTTTACTTCAAATGAAGGAGCTTCGAGCGACACGGCGACGCAAATTATTGCTCCCTTCCCCGGCCTAATATCTGAGGTTTGTGTTGTTCCTGGTCAGGAAGTTAGCGCGGGAAACACGGTGCTTGTGATTGAGGCTATGAAGATGATGCATAATTTAGTAGCGAGAGGTGATGGAGTAGTAAAAGAATTGTTTTGCGAAGCTGGTATGCCAGTTGAAGGTGGGCAAGTTCTTGTGAGTTTTGCTGATAACGATTCTTAGGGAGGATATAGAAGTTGGCCGACAATCTTTATATAAACGAAGACCTTGAGGCTCTTCGCACAGAGTTCAACCGCTTTGTTGTAAATGAAATTGTTCCTCAAGGCGATAATTGGGAGGAGCAAGGTCATGTTCCTCGAGAGGTTCTACAACAGATGGGGACACTTGGTTTCTTGGGGCTCCGTCACCCTGAGAAATTTGGTGGGCTAGGTTTAGGTCCACTCTCCTCCGCGGTTTTTGCTGAGAGTCTAGGGGCCTCGACCTATGCAGGTTTCGAGGTGACAGTTTTAGTTCATACTGATATGGCTTCCCCGCATTTAATACACTCTGGAAATGATGACCAGTTAGAAAGGTTTATGGGGCCCATAGTTTCAGGAGACTGCATCACGGCGATCGCGGTAACTGAGCCTGCTGCAGGCTCTGACGTTGCTGGTATTCAGAGTACGGCAAAAAAGATCGATGGAGGTTACGTCTTAAATGGATCGAAGACCTACATCACCAATGGAGTTCACGCGGACCTTTTGATTGTTGCTGCAAGAACGGACGGAGACAATCCTCGAGGTCTCTCCATGTTTTTGGTGAAAAGTGATAACCCAGGCTTGTCGGTTTCTCGTGCTTTGAGTAAACACGGGTGGAGGTCATCAGATACTGCCGAACTTCTATTTTCGGATTGCTTTGTCGAAGATGCTGACCTGCTTGGAACTCCTCATAAAGGTTTCTATGAAATTATGAAAAATTTTCAAAATGAACGGCTCGTCCTCTCTGGTATGGCTGTGGGCGCCTCTCAAAAAGCTTTGGATATAACTTATGACTGGACGCAGACGAGAAAGGCTTTCGGAGGTGTTTTGTTTGACAAGCAAGTAATTAGACAGCGCCTTGCAATGCTACAAGCTCGTTTAGATGCGTCACGTCAATTTCTTTACCACTGCGGTTGGTTGATGGAGCAAGGAGTGGACGCCACGCGGGAGGTTTCCGGCCTAAAGGCAGTCTCGTGTGAATTGGTAAATGAAGTCATGTATGACTGTCTCCAGTTTCATGGAGGACTTGGGTACATGCAGGAGGCAACAATCGAGCGTATGGCTAGAGATGCTCGAATTTTACCAATTGGCGGTGGAGCCACGGAAGTGATGCTGGAAGAGATCTCAAAAAGATCTTATCGTTAGTGGAGAAATCCCGACTTCTTAGCGTGTTGGCTTGATGTGACGGATCATGGTCTATAGGGAACATTGTTTTCCTGGCTAACCTCATATCTTAAGCAATAAATTGGAGGTAACCTCGATGATGCGGATCGCTCTTTTTGTTCTTACAAATCTTGCTGTATTAATTGTGGCGTATATCGCTCTTGGGATCTTGGGTGTCGATTCTGTTTTAAAAGAGAACGGTGTCGATATGGATTTAGGCAATCTTCTCGTTTTGTCGGCAGTTTTTGGTATGGCTGGCTCTTTTGTGTCACTTATGTTGTCGAAATGGATGGCTCTTCGAAGTACCAGGGCGCGCAAAATTACTGAGCCACGGGGAGAGATGGAAGGTTGGTTGCTCGAAACCGTTCGTCAGCAGGCAAAAGCAGCTGGGATCGGTATGCCTGAGGTCGCAATTTTTGATTCTCAGACGCCAAACGCTTTTGCAACCGGAGCAAAGCGGAATAATGCACTTGTAGCTGTGAGCACGGGCCTTTTGTCGACAATGAAACGAGATGAGGTTGAAGCGGTCTTAGGTCATGAGATAAGTCATGTAGCGAATGGGGACATGATAACGCTTACTCTGATTCAAGGGGTTGTGAATACCTTTGTAATTTTCTTGAGCAGGATTATCGGTCATTTCGTGGATCGGGTTGTATTTAAGACGGAGAGAGGGTACGGGCCTGCCTATTGGATTACTTCGATCATTGCTCAGATAGTTTTTGGAATTTTGGCTAGCACGGTCGTTTTCTGGTTTTCGAGGCGCAGGGAATATCGTGCCGATATTGGTGGTGCGAAGTTGGCGGGTGCTGCAAGTATGATCGGTGCACTTGAAAGGTTGAAGTCAGGAGTAGGAGGAGAATCTCTTCCTAAAGATATGGC
>DKAI01000195.1 GCA_002450755.1 Deltaproteobacteria bacterium UBA6930 | reverse complement strand
AATTCGACCAAATCGGAGAAATGTTTCACAGACTTTCGATCAAATCGTAAAAGCTTCTCTTCAGGAGAAGAAACACCCACAATCGAGGTAGGGGCTAATTTTTGTTCCAAGGCCGATCTGTCTTCAATGCAAGTTCTACCCCATCGGAATGCCGCAATATTTTTCTCTACTTGTACGCCGTTTAACTCTATTGCTTTCTCTATCGAAGCAGAAGAAATGGGCAGTTTACCAAGTTGAAAAGCAACACCTACAAGGAACACGTTCACCGCAACGCTGTCACCAAATAACTCTTGACAGATTGATTCAGCATCAATCCAATGAGAAAGTTTCGAATTGATAAAGGAATGCATACTTTTTTGGAGCATTTCAACGGGAGTCTGAGGATTTGAAATATCAACTATCGTCTGCGCAGTTGGAATCAGTGAAGAGTTGGCAACTAAGGTAGTGCGAGAAGGCTCACAACGCCTTAGGTTGTCGGGGCTAGCGGCTGCAAGCACGTCAAAAGCTAACACGAGGTCTGCCTCTCCAGCGGAAATCTTACTGCTTCGAAGGATCGGCTTATCCGAGACAATAAGATTTGAAAGGACGGCACCTCCTTTTTGCGAGAGACCCGTCTGATCCAGATGGACGGCAAAATTTCCATCGAGCAAGGTCGCAGTAACAAGCAGTGCGTCTACCGTTACGACTCCCGTACCCCCAACTCCGATCAACATTGACTGGTGTGGACTCGTAAGAGAGGGGAGATCCGGATCTGGTAGGCTTTCGTCAAGTTCAACAATAGGCACCACCGGCGCTTTTTGAACCTCAGAAGAGAGCTCCACGGTCATAAACGAAGGGCAGTCCCCTTCAAGACACGAATAGTCCATATTACACGACGATTGATGAATACGAGTTTTGCGACCAAACTCCGTTTCTACGGGCATAACGGACAAGCAGTTGGATTTTGCACCACAGTCTCCACAACCCTCGCAGACACTCTCGTTAATGAAAATTCGTTTTTTCGGTGTCTTCTGAACGCCTCTCTTTCTCTCTCTGCGTTTTTCGGCAGCACACTGCTGATCAAAAATTATTACTGTAACTCCGGATATATCTCGAAGTTCCTTCATCACCTTGTCATATTGTTCCCGGCCTTGAAGGTCAGTCCTCGGCCCTAAATCTTTCTTGTCATACTGTTCCACCTCATCCGTAACCAGTACGATTCTTTGGACGCCTTGAGCCTCTAATTGGCGAGCTAATTCTAACGGCGAACTTAAACCAACAACATCTTGTCCACCCGTCATGGCTACCGCTGAGTTATACAAAATACGAAAAGTGATATTTACGTCCGCAGCTACACACGCCTCAAGAGATTTACTAGCCGAATGCGCAAATGTTCCATCTCCTACGTTCTGAAAGACATGTTCTTTTTCTGTAAAGGGAGAAAGTCCAAGCCAGCATGCTCCCTCTCCACCCATTTGAGGAAGCCAGGAAATCCCTCTATCCATCCATAAAGCCATAGCGTGGCAACCAATACCACCGCCTGCATGGTCAGAACCTTCCGGAAGAATCGTGGAACTGTTGTGAGGACAGCCACTGCAAAAATATGGAGTTCGACCTGTTACTTCTGAGTAGTCCCTTCTATCAATTTCTTCGATAGTTAAGACTCGATCTCTGAGTGCGGGCCACCGCAATCGGTCAGCAAGCGCACCAGCAAGTGCGACCGCAATTTGATCTGCGAGGAGTTCTCCATGGGATGGAAAAAGAGTACTTCCATAAGCATCTTTCTTTCCATATACAAGTGGCCTTGAAGAAAGGTTATACAGCAAATCGCGAATTTGGGTTTCAATAAATCCGCGCTTATCTTCGATTACGATTATCTCCGAGAGACCTGCGGCAAACTTTCGTAGGCTTTCAGGTTCTAAGGGAGAAATTAGAGCGGGCTTATACAAACGAATGCCAAATCGATGGAGTTCCTCATCACCAAGCTCAAGAATATCTAGGGCATGCAGGAGATCACGATAGGTTTTCCCTGCGGCTACCAAGCCTATCCTATCTTCAGGTGTATTGACGGTAACTTTATCTATTTCATTTGCGCGAGCGTAGGCATGTGCTGCTTGCGTTCGATCCTCATAAATTTGCCTCTCCATTTCCAGCGACCAAGGAGGAAGCAGCCGTATGTCCTGACTCTTACGATAAGTAGTCCCATCAATTTTAAAGTCGGGAATGCGCCTCGGTGTAGGCGGGTTTAGATCAACCAACGCTCCGCCATCAGCGACGTTAGTAACAATTTTGAGAGCTGTCCAAAGCCCGCTGTATCGAGACATCGCGATCGCGTGCAGCCCCAGATCAACAACTTCTGACGGATCTCCTGGATAAAAGACCGGAAAAGACAGGTCGTAAAAAGAAACCGTGCTATCCCCAGGGATTGTTGAACTCTTGCAGGCGAGGTCATCGCCTGCCAACGCTACAGCTCCACCCATGGGACCTGTACCTAAAAAATTCCCGTGCCTAAAGGCATCACCTGTCCGATCTACACCAGGAGTTTTCCCGTACCAGATCGAAACAACGCCGTCATAGTTTTCGTGTGGAAAGTTTCCTAAAAGTTGCGCTCCGTAGAGTGCCGTGGCAGCAACCTCTTCATTAATGCCAGGCTGCCAGATTACATTGTGCTCCGACAAAATCCTTTCCGTCCGAGCCAATTGCTTATCGTATTCTCCAAGTGGAGATCCCTGGTAGCCGGTTATGAAGGTACCGACTTTGTATCCTGCTTTTAGGTCTAATCGGCTCTGCACAATCGGAAGACGAACCAGAGCCTGGATGCCAGTCATGGCAACTCTACCCGAATCTAACAAGTACTTGTCGTCTAGAGAATAACCATTGGACACAGCTCAATTCTAGTCTGATTTAGGACTCCTTGAAAGCTTGAAATCAGCTTCTAGGAGTTAAGGCAACGACCGCAGGCCTGGGGGGCATAGATGAATCAAAATCGGGCCAACGAGTGGTCGGATTCGACCAAGTCCCTCCGGCGCCCGGGTGCTGTACAGAAAGCCAAACCCCTAGGTTATCCGGCGAAAGGCAGGGCCCACAAATTTCGCTACCCAGGGGACCTCGGAAAATTTCTTCCATGACGCGCCCTTGATCGTCCATTCGGTACAACGCATCCTGAGATCCAGTTTCGGATTTCCTCCTACCTTGATCAGTCGCAATTAGAAGCCTTCCCCCTGGATCATGCGCGAGATTATCGGGTCCGGCGAGAAGGTCAGAGTCTTTCCAAACATTTCCCCCCGATAGTATGACCTCCCATCTAAAGTATTCAGCAGTATGATCGCCATCTGGAGAAGTCAGCCTTAGAATCTGACCCATTCGAGCGAAAGGGACCACGGACCCTACAGGCTTTTGTCCTGCCTGGCGACTTCCGTGACCGGTCAAAGCTACCCAAACATGTTCACCTAAAGGTTGCACATCCTCAGGCCTATCCAGGGGTGTCGCTCCAACCAAAGAAGCTGCCACCCTCACGTTGACAACAATATCAGCAAGTGATGAAAATCCATTGCTTTCGACCAATTGACCAATGCCAGGCCTCAACGGTAACCAGCGAACTTTCCCGTCATGTGAAAATTGAGCAACCGAAAGAGTCCCGAAATCCAGTATTTTCCCAGCTTGAAGACCTGTCTGTCCTCCAATCCACCTTTCGTCACTTACGAATCGGTAGAGGAACTCGCCGGGTGCATCGTCGCCTAAGTACACTACTACTCGATTATCCGGAGACAAAATCAACTCAGCCGATTCGTGTGCGAACCGACCGAGAGCTGTTCTTTTTATCGGTACGGCCTTCGGCGCCCAGGGATCCACCTCAACTACCCAGCCAAATCGATTGCTTTCATGGGGCTCATACCAATAATTGAACCGCGAATCGACAGCATGCCATTGTAGTCTCCCCGACCCCATTCGGTATCTTCGAGCAATAGGTCCTTTTTTTTCAGGGTATCTGAAATAAGACTGAAAATTTTCTTCGCAAGAGAGGACGGTTCCCCAAGGCGTCACACCCCCAGCACAGTTACCGAAAGTACCCAAAACCTTCATCCCTTCCGAATCAGCAGAAGTGCATAGCAACGCCGAATTAGCTGCCGGTCCCGAAAGCTCTATCGGAGTCGTAGCCGAGATTCTGCGCGCTAGCGGGCTAGGAGTAGGCACAAATGAGGAACCCGTTCTCACCAATTCGACAACTGAAAGCCCTACCGCAGCCATTTGATGAGCCACACTGCCATTGCCTCCCCTATGTCTCGCGGCAAACATCATCTCTGGATTCACGTATTCGTGGTTCGCAACAAGCAGAAAACGATCTGGGCCATTCTCGAAAAGGGCCAGATAATCGTTGTTGTAACCAAACTGGAGGGACTGTGCTTCTGGATTAGGTTTTCCTGGGGCCCACGCAGGCGCATTTTCAAGAATAGGATCACCCCAACGAAGAATGATATTTGCATCGAGGTCTGGGGAAACATGATGGGTTAAATTAGAACCATCTGGTACAGACCTGAAAGGTTTTTCCCACAGATTTTCGAACTCATTTCTACGATCCGTACAGCCCACAGCTGCGAGGGCCCCAGTTTGCACCAACGTGCGCATAAATGATCTTCTCGTAAGCCTCATTAAATGCCTACACTCTCATTTTGAGTAAAATTCTGCCAAGTGCGCAAAGGAACATTTAAGGAAAGTTCACCGAGGTGGTTAAAATTTCAATGCCTTTAAGGGTACGAAAAGACAACTTCTTAAGAAAATTGACTGTGACCTCAGTCTTTTTGCTTGGTATCGCAAATTTGTGTGTGCCACTTGTCGCTGAAGCTGCATGGATACGTGGCGGAGTAAAGTTAAACCTCCGTACAGGACCAGGGACGGAGTATCGAATCCTCGGACTTCTTGAGACAGGAGATGAAGTTGCCATCCTCTCTGAACAAGGAGACTGGACCGAAATCCAAGTAACCGCCGATGGAAAGCAGGGTTTCATACTCGCTGGATATGCAGACCTGGAGCCGCCATCTGCGATCAAAATTTTGGAATTAGAGAGCCAGGTAAAGGAACTTATCTCTCAGCTGCGTAAATCCCAATCAGCTTCAAAGGGTTTGGGAGAAAAAGCTCACGTACTCAAAAAGAGTGAGGAAGAACTGCGCAATAAAATCAGTCTCCTTACCGCTGAAAATCATAGTTTAAAATCTCCAAGCCGATGGCCCGAGTGGATAACGGGGGCATTAATTCTATCCTCCGGCATGGTTATCGGCGGAATTCTAAGGGCCATTCTAAATCGAAGCAAACGCCAACATCGAATCAAACTGTGAGACTCCACAAGTTTCGGACAGATTCTCTTACATCTGAGATGGAATGAGGAACATCGCTATCCCCGAAACGAGTGCACAAACCAGCGCAATCAGGAACATGTAACCAACAACCTCGCCAAACCGAAGGCGGGTTACCGCTAAGATTGGGATTGCAAAGAAAGGTTGAATAAGGTTCGTCGTCGAGTCACCGCAAGAATAAGCGATCATCGTTGTAATAACCGAGACATCTAACATTTTCGCGGCGGGTAATAAGAATGGTGCCTCAATAAGCCATTTCGATCCGGCAGAAGGCACAAATAAGTTCATAAATCCTGAGTAAACATAAACCACGAACGGATAAGTCTCGGTAGATGAAAGGCTTGCAAAAAGGCTACCTATCCATGTGCCCAATTCGGTGTGTACCATCAAACCAAAGATTCCCGCGTAAAACGGAAATTGAACTATTATCCCCCATGCAGAATCTACCCCGGCTCTACAAGCACGTAGGAACGAGATGGGACGGCCATGAAGTAACATCGCAGCTACTAGAAAGACAGTATTGTAGGCGTTAATAGTCCAGCTCGTTCCAAATCCTTGGGTGGCGAATGCGTGACCCAGCGGATATGAAAACAGAACGGCAGCCAACCAAATCCATCCTCTAAAATTTTCAATCTTAAATCTTGGACTATCGTCCTTTTCGTCCTCTGGAAAGTTAGGGAGAATCTTTTGGATTTGCTCATGACTTAAAGTCATTACATTTTTTTTAGGATGAAGGGCGAGAGCAACTCCAAGAGAAACCATGGCAATTAATGGTAAATACAGAAGATTGAATAGATTAAATAGCGTTTCGGTAACTGGATAAAGTCGATCGACCACTGCTAGACCACTCGCCGGATCCAGTAGTGGATTCCCGGGTGTCGCTAAAATTAAGGGAGCCGATCCCGAGAGACCTCCGTGCCAAACTGTTCCGACTCCCAAGTAACACGAGGCGACAAGAATTCGAATATCTGCTTTAGGATTTCGATTACAAAGAAAGGGAACGAAAAATGCGCAAGAAACTAAACACAGAGCCCAATTCAGATACCCCGTAATAAAAGAAAAGATCGCTGCAACCAAAATCGCTTGGTAGGGCTTTTGAGGATTAGGTAAACCTGCGAGATAGTCTAAAAATCTATAAACGGGCTTTGAGGACACACATGCGCTTGCAGCCACCATAGCGATTGAAAATTGCATAGCCAAAGATAAAAGGTCCCAAACTCCTTCTCCCCAGGCCAAAACGGACTCTTCGATACCCGCGCCAGCGCCAGCGACAGCAAGAAAGAGCGCAATAGTAGTGAGCATCATGCAGATGACCCAAGAGTCAGGAATCCAACGCTCAGTGAATCTGGAAAAGCTCGCACCGGTATGGCGCACAATGTCCAACATGCTCACTCGATACTGTCCAACCAAGAATTTATTGCGAAGGAGATCTCGTCCGGAGAATCCTCCTGAATAAAGTGAGTTCCGCTGACAGTAACCTCTCGTTGATTTGGCCAAGATCTGCAGAATTCTCGCTGTGCGCCGATCAAAATTGCTCCGGGTTCAGCGTTGATGAACAGTTTTGGTATCGCACTTGAACTCATCCAGTTTGCGTAGTCATCAACAATTGCAGTAACGTCGGCGGGTTCCCCATCGATAGGGATTTCGCGTGGCCACGTAAGAGTTGGTCGGCGACCCTCTCCTTCAAGACTAAATGGAGCGCGATAGGCTCCCATTTCATCTTGAGAAAGTTCTCTGATAATTGAACCCGGCAATACCTTCTCCACAAAAATGTTTTTATCAAGGACCATTGACTCGCCCATAGATGAACGAAAGCCTTGAAACACTTTTTTCGGAGCCTCGGGGAATTCGTCCCAAGTTAGCGGTCTTACAATTGCCTCCATGTAGGCGATTCCTTTTATTGTCTCAGGGTGACGTCGCGCCCAGTCGAAGCCTAGTGCGGAGCCCCAGTCATGTATGATCAAGGTGGCATTCTCAGATACGCCTAAGTTCTCCAGAAATCCGTCGAGGTACTCTCGATGTTCAACAAATCGGTACGATCCTGGACCATCAGATTCAAGCTTTTCCGAATCTCCCATTCCAATAAGGTCGGGAGCAATGCAACGGCCTCTAGATTCAAGTCCCGGTATAATATTTCGCCATAGGAATGACGAGGTTGGATTACCATGAAGAAACACCAAGGGCGCTCCCGACCCTACCTCGACGTATGCCATCCGTCTTCCCTGGACTTCGGTAAATTTCTTCTCGTACATAAACTCGATCCTTTTTAATTAACGGCCTACGAATTCTGGAGACCGTTTTGCAACAAAGGCAGCGATACCTTCTTTCCCATCAGGTCCCTTCGCAGCATTCGCGATGGCACGAGTTTCACGCTCCATCTGAGCCTCTAAGTCATCGCCTGCTGAAGCCAAGAGAAGCCTTTTCGCAGACCCAAACGCTTCAGTAGGTCCTAAAGCCAGATCCTCCGCAAGTTTCACAGAACTCGACAGAACCTCAGCGTCAGGAACTATTCTGTTTATCAGCCCCCAATCTAGTGCTTCTTCAGCGCTCAGCACCCGATTCGTGAGCACTAGTTCTTGCGCTCGACGCAAGCCAACAAGGCGCGCGAGGAAAAATGTTGAACTTCCATCAGGAGTGAGTCCTGCCTTGGTGTAAGCCATCGTAAATTTTGCTGACTCGCCAGCAATAGCAAGGTCCGTAGAACAAGCAAGACTCATGCCCGCACCCGCAGCAACCCCATTGACTGCCGATACGAGAGGTGGAGACATGCGAGCAAATCGGGAAATAGCGCCGTGCAAGTAGGTGGTCATTTCTAGCATCGCACTAGACACCTGATCCCCCGCAGTCGCGAAACCTGGCAGGTCCCCTCCTGCACAAAATGCCTTACCACTACCCGTAATGACCGCAGCACGAATTTCCGGATCCTCGTGGCACCTAATGGATACCTTCATTAATTCGAACGAAGTCTCCTTATCAAGCGCATTGAACGCTTTCGGTCGATTCAAAGTAATTACTGCAACATTATTTTTCACGGAAAGTTCAAGATTATTCAACGCCTTAGTACTCCTAGTTAAATCAAGCCCCCGGATTATAGTGAGGACCATACAAAGCGACTACTAGGAAAATCGACGAAACAAATTAAAATAATGATCCGAAAACCTCTTTCCCAAGATTCTCTAGTTCCGGGCCTTTAAAGCTTCCGAAGCAAATTTCGGCAAACCCATTGAGTTTAGCTAGTCTCGGTTTATGGTCGTCGTTGGCATTATCCCTGCTCGTTATGGCTCCTCCCGCTTCCCGGGAAAGCCATTGGCGAGCATTAATGGTATTTCTATGATTGAACGGGTCTACAAAGGTGCTCTGGAAGCAGAAAGCCTCGACGACATCCGCGTGGCTACAGATGATGTCCGCATCGCAAAGGCCTGCAAAAATTTCGGAGCAAATGTCGAAATGACCAGACCGGACCACCCTACCGGCTCTGATCGTATCGCCGAAGCAATAGCCAAGATCAGCTGCGACATAGTAGTAAACATACAGGGTGACGAGCCTCTAATAGAAGGTCACGTAATAGATGCGGCGGTAAACTCATTGATTCAAACTCCCGAAGCGGAGGTATCAACCGTTGCTCACGTCGCAAACGTAGACGACTTACAAGACCCTGACCGTGTAAAGGTCGTAACTAACCACAAAAACTTAGCGCTGTATTTTTCACGTGCGGAGATTCCTTTTACCCGGGTACCGACAGAAGAGATGCATAAAAATAGGCTACAACACGTTGGGCTTTACGCCTATCGACGAAGCTTTCTTTTAGACTATGTAAGATTTCACCCGTCAGCTTTAGAAAAGATAGAGTCTCTCGAGCAATTACGTATTTTGGAGAATGGATTTAATATTGTGGTTGCCAGAATTCATAACTGGTCAAGTTGCCCGGTTGATTCTCCAAAAGACATTGTCAAGGTCGAGAAGATCCTCTTAGAGAAACAAACACCTTATGAGGACCCACGAATCGCTGCCACACTAGAAAACGTCGAAACACCGTAGGGAACAAAATAAGTAAGAATCATCTTGAGAAAGTCGAGCTGTGCCACGGAGCCATTAAGGATACGATCTCCATGGTTAATCGCTATCAGAACAGTGCCCACAAGCAAAGCTACCCGCAAAGCTCTGAAAACAACATCTCTCCGAGTGATCAACTCAATTGTCTTTCTCAATGTGCTCCTCTCCAATTAGTGCCGGTATTAACCTCAACGGTAAGTGGCACTCTCAATTGGTATACATTCTCCATATGCTCTCGCACGATCTCAATCAAGACGTCCCTTTGTTCCATAGAGACTTCGAAAACCAACTCATCGTGCACCTGGAGAATCATCGACGCCTGAAGACCTTCGCTCGAAACAACGCGATCAATAGTGATCATAGCTTTCTTAATCAGGTCAGCAGCAGTACCTTGAATTACCGTATTGACCGCCATACGTTCTGCAGCGGATCTCATCATTTTATTTTTTGAACCTAAATCGGGAAGGTAGCGCCTTCTCCCTAAAAGTGTCTGTACATAGCCTTGCCGTTTAGCCTCTTCCCGGGTCGATACCAGGAAACGTTCAATCCCCTCATAGCGGGAAAAGTAGGCCTTGATCGTCTCTTCAGCTTCAGACGTTGCGATACCTAATTGCTGAGAAAGCCCAAATGCAGACAGCCCATAAACAATCCCAAAATTAACCGCCTTCGCCTTGGCTCTCATCTCAGTACTTACCTTATCTATTGAAACTCTAGACACTTCTGAAGCAGTACGAGTATGAATATCTTCATTTTTGCTAAAGGCATCAATCAAGCTTAGATCTTCGGAATAATGAGCAAGTACTCGTAATTCTACCTGCGAATAATCCGCTGAAATTAGGATATGCCCGTCTTTCGGAACAAAAGCTTCACGAATACGTACTCCGTCTTCCGTTCGTATCGGAATATTTTGGACGTTCGGATTGGAGCAAGACAATCTTCCAGTTGCAGCGCCATTTTGATGGAAAATAGGATGAACTCTTCCGGTCTGATTCTTCTGAAGAGGCGGCAGTGCCTTCACATAAGTACTCCGGAGTTTCGAGAGTCGCCGAAAGTCTAGAACTTGAGATGGGAGATCGTGATGCTGGGCAAGCTGAACAAGAACTCCTTCATCGGTAGAATACCCAGTCTTAGTCTTCTTAATTACAGGTAAAGACAACTTTTCAAAAAGTATCCGTTGTAGCTGCTTTGGAGAACCTATAGAAAACGGTTCACCTGCAAGCTTATGAATAGATCGTTCAAGACCTACGAGTTTCTTGCTGAACTCAGCATCAAGAAGAGCAAGAACGTCCTTGTCAATCCTGACGCCGCAACACTCCATATTTGACAATACCCTAGTCAGTGGAATCTCGATCTCCTTAAACAAAGATTCGACACCTGTAGATTTCAACTGACTACTTAGATTTTTTTCAAGTGCAAATAATGCTACAGATTGCTTGCACGATACACGAGACAATTCATCGATCGAAAGTTCAGAAAATTTTCTCGCCTTTGCACCCTTCCCCGTAAGATCCTCCCAGCTTTCTAGATGGAGATCAACCGCTCTCAAGGCTACTGACTCGACAGTTAGTTTTTGAGAGGAGTTCACCAAAAATGCAGCAAGATTAATATCGAAATATGGATCAGGAAGATTAAACCCATGTATCAAAAAAAATGAACGTAAAATTTTGGTATCAAATGACATCCAAGATGGAGCCGATTCAGATTCAAATAACGAGACAAAAGACTTCAAGGTTGGACTGATGGAGAGACTTGAAAAATCCAGGTAAAAAGCCGCTTTTCTATCACAGCCAATGGCGAGTCCGTAAGCCTTTTCTGGAAACCCGCTTTGCGGAAACGGAGAAGCTAATGCAAGGCTTAAAACATCTGCAGTTTTGATACTGTTCAGGCAAGACGAAAGGGACAGGCCATCACTAACACACGTTATTTCGCAATTCACACCTGAAACTTCGCTAACAGCTTGCTCTTCAGGAAGAAGTTCTGCCTTAAGGCGAGTCAGCTCTAAACGATCTAATAAACTAGAAAGTTTTTCACTGTCAGGATCTTTCAAAAAGAAACTCTTTTCATCCCAAACCAAAGGAATATCGGTCCTTAAAGTCGACAACGTCTTTGAAAGCCTAGCCTCGTCGGCATTTTCGGTAAGCGCCTCACGAGTGCGCTTACCCTTAATTAGATGACTATTTGAAAGTACTGATTCTAAATTTCCCCATTCTTCTATAAGTTTTGCCGCACCTTTTTCGCCTATACCTTTCACACCAGGAATGTTGTCGCTGGCGTCGCCGACTAGTGCTCGAAAGTCTAGAAGTTCCTCTGGCGTAACACCGAAACGTTCTTCAACTTCCGCAGGCCCCCAACGTTTATTCTTTATAGTGTCCAACAGATTTACTTCACTAGAGACCAACTGCATCAAATCTCTATCTGTCGAAACAATCACTACATGTGAATTCTGAGGTGCTTTCTTTACCAAAGTTGCAACGATGTCGTCCGCCTCGAAACCAGGCACCTCTAACTTAGAAATCCGAAGAGCATCGATTAATTCCCTAAGGACCTGGAACTGTAATGACAAATCTTCGGGTTGTGCATCTCGATTAGCCTTGTATTGGGGGTAAATACTTTTCCTGAAACTACCGCCCGGTGGATCAAGAGCAATCACAATGCCTTCTGGTTGCTCTTCCCTAATTACCTTTCGAAGCATATTAGTGAAACCCAAAAGTGCATTCGTAGGGAATCCGTCGCGATTTCGCAGAAGAGGAATAGCGAAAAATGCGCGATAAAAGCAATTGGCTGCGTCAATGATTACTAAGCGCATACAAAGACCATAGCTCAAGGCGCCTTCTAAATGATGTTAAACTTTAGAGCCTTTGGATACTCAAAAAGTTTTAGGAAATTAAATTCAGAATAATGAATTTATGTATTCAGTTTTTCAGAAATCGAGCTAGTACCTTTTGCTCAGGCCTTGTTCACCTCTAAACGCACAGATCGACCCTACAAGACCTCGTCACTGCCCTCGTAACGATACGGTTCAAAAAGATCGGTATTAAGATAGCGTTCCCCAAAGCTTGGAATGATTACGACAACCATTTTACTTTCGTTGCCTGGACGCCTTGCATACTCACAGGCTGCCGTCACGGCCGCTCCAGAGGAAATTCCACAAAGAATCCCTTCCTCTTGCGCAAGCCTCCGTGCCATATCAAACGACGCATCATTACCAACGGTTATGACATCATCTACAAGGCTTTTGTCCAAAATGTCTGGAACAAAACCTGCACCAATACCCTGGATTTTATGTGGACCTGGAGACCCTCCAGACAAGACTGGACTAGCTTCAGGTTCTACCGCAATCGCTTGAAAAGAAGGTTTGCGAGATTTGAGCACGTCCGCAATCCCAGTTATGGTTCCACCAGTGCCGACTCCAGCGATTAACGCATCAACTTTACCATCGGTGTCGCTCCATATTTCTTCAGCTGTAGTATTGCGATGCACCTCTGGGTTCGCAGGATTTTGGAACTGTTGGGGCATAAATGCTCCGTCAATTTCAGACGCGAGTTGATTGGCTTTTTCAATTGCACCATTCATCCCTTTGGCACCTTCAGTCAGTACGAGCTTTGCTCCAAAAGCACGGAGGGTAATCCTACGTTCAAGGCTCATAGTTTCCGGCATCACTAAAACACACTGATAGCCCTTTACAGCAGCCACAAATGCCAGCGCGATGCCTGTATTCCCACTTGTCGGCTCAACCAGGATAGTTTTTCCGGGATGGATCAAACCATCTCGTTCAGCTTCATCAATCATCGCCAACCCTATGCGATCTTTAACACTATTAGCAGGATTCGCACCTTCCAACTTCGCGATAACAGAAGCTTTTAGGCCATCGGTCACACGATTAAGTCGGACTAAAGGAGTGCCTCCTATCAAACTGGTAATATCTTCATAAATTTTCATACTCTTCCTCATTTTTAACTATTTGGATTCTGAGATTACCTCGCTTCTTCCCAATTTGTCATTGAGAAATCTCACTGAAAAGCTCATCAACTAGAATCGTCGCATAACTTCCCGAAGGAAGAGAGAACGAGAGTCTCACAACATTTGCCTCAATTTGATTCATGGCTATAGGTGCAACATTCACACGGAGAGGTCGTCTCGATCCGGGGATCCTCAGCCCCCTCGGCTCCTTAAGATCTGCAGGCTCTGGGATACCATTTTCTAGAAAGATCCTCCTTTCCAATTCGCCAGGATATTCCTGGGCCAGACGAACCTTAAATCCGAATATAGGCCCGGTAGCACTTACCTCGAGCCGGCGATGGCGATCTCGCCAAACATCGAAGACGTCCACCAGTTCCACTCGTCCGGAAAGGTGATCCATCGCCCAATCACCCGGTTCTAATCGATCGCATTCTCCGCGTGCGTCCAGAACCTTGTTAAAAACTTCACTTTGCAGGGCGGAAACAAGAAAACGCTCCTGCTGTCGAGATCGGGACCGGCGTTTACCGAAAAGTATTTCCCGACCGAATCTCGAATTGTCACCACGTCTTCCAAACCGTTGCTTTCCAAACCTATTCGGCATACCTCGGACTTCCATCAAATCGAGGCGCGTCTGGAGTTGCTCAAGAACCATATAAGGAATATCACGAACTACTAAACTGAACCGATTCCCTGCGATTCTTCCTGTACGGATTTTTTCTGGATCTCTCGCAGCCCTAAGTACTCGGAAACGTGAATCTTCCCAAAGAGAAGCAGTCTTGGGATTCACGCGCGGAACCGAAAACCACTGGCGCGTAACAGCATTGCGGTCCTTCAAGCCAGAAAAACCCACCTCTCTAGCATGCACTCGACACTTTCGAGCGAGAAGTCGGACTATTTCAAATGTGTTGGCGAGTCTCTTCTCAATCCATAAGTGGGTATGAGGACCGTGGCCTTCAGGATCCCGCAGAGGAATTTCTTCAACCACGAAATCTTCAGGGTAAACGCCTAACCTAGGTTTCATCAGACCTCAAGACATTCTTATCCTTGGCTTAGAGACCACTCGATCAGCAACTGGTCCAAATGACCTTCGGTGTTCATCACATGGACCATATTTTTTCAGTGCGCCCAAATGCTGCGCGGTTGGATAACCCTTATGTTTTGCAAATCCAAAGCTAGGAAAGCGACGATCCAAGGCTCGCATCAATCCATCCCGTTCAACTTTGGCCAAGATAGAAGCAGCGGCAATACTTCCATCTTTTGAATCACCTTTGACAAGAGATGTTTGAGGAACTGGTAAATTGGGGATACTCCGGGCATCAACAAGCACGTAGTCGGGCGACACAGAAAGACCCGTAACTGCTCTAGACATTGCTAGCAGTCCAGCCTGAAAGATATTGACTCTATCAATCTCGCTCGAGCTAGCTTTACCAAATGCGTAGCTAACGGCTTGTTCGCGAATTTTCTCCGCTAACTCCTCGCGGCGTTTCGACGAGAGTACCTTTGAATCGTTGAGCCCTGAAAGGTTCACCTCATCAGGTAGGATTACTGCAGCAGCAATGACTGGTCCCGCTAACGGACCCATACCAACTTCATCGACACCGGCAACAAGCTGATAGCCTTTTTTAAACAACGCGAGTCGATACTCAAAAAGCAATCTAAGGCGCTCTTTTTCGAGGCGAAGATCTTCAGCGCTTTGACGTGCCGCCTTCTGGAGTACCGCTGCCCCTCTTCGTTCATCTGAGGTCAGTCTTGAAGCGAATTCTTCGAGTGCATTCTCATCTTTCAGAAGTTTTATTTGTTGACGGAGGACCGAAAGTGACTGACATTGCAACTTCGAAAAGTCCATAGTTTATTCGCTTCCCTTATCTCCAAACACACGTTTTTCGAGCGCGCGTATTCTCTTCAAAAATTCCGGCAATCTTGCGCTAAGCGAAACGCTTCGAAGCCACCCCTTGCCCTCAACAGCTGGGATGCCGAACATTCGCTTCCCGGGACCTACCTCACCCATAACCCCTGCACGTGCTCCAATGATAGCCCCGTCACCAACTCTCGCGGAACCATCTAAACCGGCCTGAGCCATAACCGCGACTCGTGAACCTAGTCGCACTCCTCCGGCTAAACCTGTCTGGGCTACTACCACACAGTCATCGCCAATCTGACAGTTGTGCGCAATTTGAACTAGGTTATCGATCTTGCATCTAGCACCTATACTTGTAACCCCAACTCTTGCGCGATCAACAGTAGTGTTGGCACCGATTTCCGTCTCATCTCCGACCTTAACGGTCCCTATTTGAGGAACTTTTTCCAGCCGGCCATCTTCAGCGAATTCGTAGCCGAAACCGTCTGCACCGAGGACAACCCCAGGGTGAAGAGTTACGCGATCACCCAAAATTACGTCCTCGCGTAACGTACAGGATGAGTGGATTTCACAGTTACTTCCTATTTTAACACCATCGTAAAGAGTCACATTTGGCCAAATGATTGAGTGGTCTCCTATTCGGCAATTTGCTCCGATGACTGCTCCAGCCCCTATTGAAATATCCTCTCCTAATGTCACATTGTCATGCAGAACCGCGGAAGCATGAATTCCGTTAGGAAACTGACGCGGAGAGGCAAAAAGACGTGCAGCTCTTGCGAAATCAAGACTAGGATTCTCAGAAAATATTAGAACCGGACCTTCGATTTCAATTCCTTCAGGAATCAAAATAGCTGCGGGCTGCGGAGATCCGGCCTCAACCCAGTGGCGTTTAGTGCGAACAAAACAAAGGTCCTCCGCTGTCGCGGAAGTCAACTCAGCAATACCTTTGATTTGTATATTCGCATCGCCTTTCACCGATCTTCCGCCGAGCCTTTCAACTAACTCCTCAACCGTCAGCGCGTCATAATTCACTATCGAGCCAGCAACACGGCTACCGGAGACGAGCGAACTACCGATGCCGAATTGCTCCCAATGAAATATTCATTGATACGGTTACGGCCGAATGCCCCTATAGCAATCAAGCCTGACCCAGAGGCGCGTGCTGCATCAACAATTTTCACATCAGGCCTGCCAAGCGTCGACGAAACCTCTCGGATAGTGAGTTCACTTGGTGAAAGCATACGGCGCATCTCGTCGAATCTTGTCACCGCTCTTCCTTTGTCTTTAGAGTCAACAAAAACGTGGAGTATCTGGCCGAGGCGCTTGGCACATTCAATCCCCACTTTGGCAGCTATACGCGACCCGGGGGACCCGTCGAACCCAAGGACAATCCCGCCTCCTGCCTCCGCTCCGCGAGGAACGACAATTACCGGCTTTGTGGACTTTCTGAGAACCCCGTCCGCAGTAGAACCAATTAGTGCAGACCGAGAAGGTGCCGAAATTCCATCCCGTCCTATTACAGTCAAGTCGGTATTGTGCGCACGATCTACAATCCGATCGTCTGCAATTCCTCGAAGAGTATCCGTATTGCAATCAACGCCATGGCTCCTAGACAGGTCCCCAAGGCGACGGAGAGCAGCCTCCGCGCGTGATCTTAAAAACGCCTCCACGGGTTCAAGCGGTGGGGAAGGTATTCCTGAAGCGTTTGCTCTGAGCAATTGAGACCAACGTTCTTCAATTACAGTTAACCCTACCACTCTCGCTCGTAACCTTTTAGCGAGGGAAACACCGTAGCGTTCCGCCGCATGTGCGGCCTCGGAGCCATCAGTGGCAATTAGAATCGATTCCATCATTTTCTTCTCCGATCGCAAGCCTGCCTGCCAGGCTTGGGTACAACAATTTACGAAAATAACTTTCCTAGAAAACTTCCCCAGATTATTCGAGCTAGGCGCTTTAACAGTTTGAACTTTTTATTCGTATATGGAAACCACAACATTTCAGTCTTCAAGCCAAACCGATCAAGTGCAACTGACTGTACGTGGCAAAAGCTTCGGAGTCCTTGCACTCCAACTGAAACTCCCATACCACTTTCATCGATACCACCAAAAGGAAGCTCAGTCATCGCCGCATTTATCAAACAATCGTTCACCACTACTGAACCGGTCTTAAGTTGCTTGCCGATTTCAACTCCCTTCCGTTTATCCCCAGTCCAAACGCTCGCCCCCAGTCCAAACCTCGTATCGTTAGCGAATCTAACCGCCTCTCTCTCATCACGTACTCTCATTATCGGCATTACTGGGCCAAATGTTTCTTCCCTCATTAGGGTCATTTCATGATTCACATCTACAAGTACAGTGGGCTCAAAGAAAAAACCCGAATAACCTGGATTACATCTCCCTCCCGCGAGCACACGAGCTCCCTTGGAAGTCGCTTCTTCCACATGCCTTTCAACAACCCTAAGCTGGGATTCGAGCGTCATAGGGCCAATGTCCCTTTGGCCCTGGTCCCCCTGTCGTAACTCAGAAGTCTTTTGCAAGACCTTGCGAATAAAAGCATCGGCCACTTCATCAACAACATATACTCTTTCCACCGAGGTGCACATCTGGCCAGCATTGGCAAAAGAACCGAAGACGGCTCCGGATGCGGCGCGATCTAAGTCAGCGTCCGCGCAGACAATCATCGCATCCTTCCCCCCTAGTTCAAGAACCACCGGAATGAACCTACTCGCACAGGATTCCGCTACCCTTCTCCCCGTTTCTACACTGCCCGTAAAACAGACTTGATCCACTTCCGCCGAAACTAGAGCAGCACCAGTCTCGCCGTCCCCACATATGCACGAAAGTAAACCAGCAGGAAGATCGGCCGCCTGAAACAACTCGAGTATCAATCGGCCAGACTGCGGTGTCCATTCTGAAGGTTTCAAGACTACTGCATTCCCCGCAACGAGGGCCTGTGCGACAGACGATAGGCCTAAATAAAAAGGGAAATTCCAGGGACTAATCACCGCGACAACACCCCTTGGGCCGTAAGTCACGAATGCTTTTTTGTGTTTAAATAAGTGAGGAGAAATTTTTTCGTCAGCAAGGAGCCGGGGGCCACGACGCGCGAAAAAATGAAGAAGGTCACAGCCTGTTAGAACTTCCATTCCGAGGGCCTCAAGAATCGGCTTGCCCGTTTCTCTGCTAATGACCTCGGCAAATTCCTCCTGTAAATCCAAAAGAGCTTTTGCAGCTTTAATGAGAACTCGAGCTCTTGCCTCTATCGGTATCAGGGCCCAATCATCCTGTGCCTCTTTGGCGGATTCAACTGCACGTTTCACAGCCACATCTGACGCTGCGAGGTATTCTTGGCTGGGCATCCCTGTGGCGGGATTGACTGTGCAAATCCGTCTCATTGAATTTGAATCCGAAAGTGGGACTTGCTCTAAACTTGACACCGCAGCTCCTAGTCTTCCCCTGAGGAACCATAAGAGTAAGAGAGCCCCGCGGGAACTGTCAATTCTGTTCTGAAAATAAGCCTAGTTATCTTGCACTTTCAGTCG
>DKAI01000166.1:584-5557 GCA_002450755.1 Deltaproteobacteria bacterium UBA6930 | reverse complement strand
ACGGGATTCGAACCCGCGACCCCGAGCTTGGAAGGCTCGTGCTCTAGCCAGCTGAGCTATTCCCGCTCAGAATTGTCAACCACTCACTCAGTCCGCACCCTCTATCACCACACCAGCTGCCTGAATGGTGGAGAGGGGAGGATTCGAACCTCCGAAGGAATGATCCAGCAGATTTACAGTCTGCCCCGTTTGGCCGCTTCGGTACCTCTCCCTCGTTACTTTGCTCGATACTTTCTCTCCAGACTCAAAATTTCAAATATCAGCCCAATGCCTGCTGCATTAATTTCAACCGGAACATCAATACTCCTTCGGAGCATTGAGTTAAATTTAAAGCGCAAAACGCCCGCACCCAATCGTCGAATTTCTCGTTTCTCTGGGTGAGGTTTCTTCGGGGTTCTTACCAACCCCCTTTGCGCTGTTCGAGCCGGTACATTGATACCGTCTCGACTAGTCTTTTTCAAGCCACAAAATGTATCCAATACCCCTGAAAAAACTAGCGTTTTTTAAACTTTAACCACGCCTTTGGCAACAAAATGGAGCTGGCGATGGGACTCGAACCCGCAACCTGCGGTTTACAAAACCGCTGCTCTACCAATTGAGCTACGCCAGCGAGACCATCAGAGTAAAACCTGACGGGCAAACGAGCAAGAATGTGTGTTTTAAGACCCGATTTTTCTCGAATGTGCCCTGCTACTCAAAATCACTGCGGCCGCATTGGTCACATTCAAAGATTCCACCCGCCCCTGCATAGGAATCCTAATTACCACATCTGCAGTTTTTCTAATGACTGGTCGAAGACCCTTTCCTTCTGAACCAAGTACCAACAAGACGCGATCCCGCCAGAGTCGGTCTACCTCAGGAGAATAGAGAGATGTCTCTCCTTCAGAATCCGCGGCAATAATCCAAAACCCAGAATCGCGAGCGTGACCCAGCGCTCGCCTGAGGTTTGTTACCCTCACAATGGGGACATGTTCCAATGCTCCTGCGCTTGCTTTGCCTACTGCAAGCGTTGTGGGAGAAGCCCTCCTCCTCGTTGTAATCAAGCCCGATGCACCCATCGCATCTGCGACCCTTAGTAAAGCACCAAAATTCTGAGGGTCCTCGATACCATCAGACGCCAACAGAATTGAAGAACTAACTAAAACCTCGCCAAGGTCTGATTCTGGAATCGGCGAAGCCAAAAGCGCCACGCCTTGGTGCCTTGAATTGGGAACCATCCGATCCAACTCGGCGCGGGAAATCTCGACACGTCTAACTTTTGCAGTGTCGGCCAAGTGTCGGAAGTCTTCTTTTTTAGGGTCAAAATCCTTCGCCAAGTACAAAACTTCCATGGTCCTCCTACGAGCACGCAAGGCCTCTGCCACTACATGGATACCAGATAATGTTTCAAGTTTTTGAGACACAAGAAAAGTCTTCTCCCTGCAACCTCAATACTTGCTGATTAGAACGATTGGAGCAAATCTGGGGAGGGTTGGTCGGTGATGACAATAGCACTTGCTCTTTGGTAAGGGGCCTTACTACCATCCAGCGCGTGAAACGCCACGGAACTTACAAAATCTCAAATCGCCCCCGCGCCACCGAAAGCCCTAAACCTTCTGCAGCTAAAAACGAACGACGTGTCCAAAGAATCCTCGAGTCCTTGAGAAGGGAAATCCTCAACGGAAAAGAGCAGAAAGCTTTAAACGTTAGAAAGATTGCTTCCGAACCAAAGGAACTCTATCGGATAGAAATTGAATTACCCGATCTGGAATATCAGCGAGTCACCTTGATTGAGGAAGACATCTTAGAAGAACTTCTTGCAGACGACGACGTACGGTCCCGGATCTCGATTGATCGAAGCTGAATGAACCCCTATCCCAAGTATTAGGCCCATGGTGCCCGGGGCGGGACTCGAACCCGCACGGCCGAAGCCAGGAGATTTTAAGTCTCCCGCGTTTACCGATTTCGCCACCCGGGCGCGCTTTTTCTTACGCCTCTAAAGATAACGCGAGAAGGCGCCAAGTCATTCTCGAAAAAACTGCCATTAAGGCCTAGCTTACACGTATGACTAAATCTTTTTCTCTACTACTGCATGGTGGCCAATGCGTTTTTCCGGAAGGTATCAAAACTCTCGACATCGGGATAAAAGGGGAGAAGATTGCGGAAATTGGCAATCTAAGAGATGCTTCCGCAGAAAGAGTCTGGGATGTTTCCGGTCTTCACCTCTTACCCGGTCTCATCGACCCGCAAGTTCACTTTAGAGATCCAGGATTTCCCTTAAAAGAGGACTTTGAATCCGGAACCCGGGGAGCCGTTCTAGGCGGAATAACTAGCGTTTTTGAAATGCCAAACACCCTACCTCCTACGGTTTCAAAAGAGGCCTACGAAAAGAAATGGGAGCGCGCACGCGGTAAAATTTGGTGCGACCTTGGCCTGTTCGTTGGCGCTACACCAGACAATGCAGAGCAACTCGCAGAACTCGAACGTCTTCCTGGTTGCCCAGGAGTCAAAATGTTCATGGGGAAAAGCACCGGCAACCTCCTGGTCCACGAAGAAAAGGACCTGCATCGTGTTCTCTCCAGCGGCAGCCGGAGAATCGCAGTCCATGCAGAAGACGAAGAAAGATTACTTGCTCGCCGTAAGCTCGTGCGAGCCGGAGACCCTTCGAGCCATCCCCTTTGGCGGGACGAAGAAAGTGCTTTTAGGGCCACCCACAGATTGCTGAAAATTTCTCGTGAATATCGGCGACCTGTACACGTCCTACATATCACTACAGAAGAAGAAATAGAACTCCTTCGGAACAATCGCGAATTGGCCACATTTGAATGCACCCCTCAACATCTCACCCTTACTGCTCCCGAGTGCTATCGAGACCTCGGGACATTCGCTCAGATGAACCCTCCAATACGCGAAAAGAGACACAAACAAGCATTATGGCAAGCTGTCACTGACGGTCTTACAGATGCTCTCGGATCAGACCATGCCCCCCATACTATCGAGGAAAAAAGGCAACCGTATCCCGAAAGTCCTGCAGGAATGACCGGCGTTCAGACTTTACTCCCAATCATGTTAGACCATGTAAATAAAGGTATGCTTTCCCTCCAAAGGCTCGTAAGTCTTTGCGCAACTGGCCCTGCAACAATCTACGGACTAAAAAATAAGGGATTTCTCCGTCAAAACGTCGATGCCGATATAACCGTTATAGACCTCAAAAAATCCCAAGAGATTCAAAACGATCAAATAGCCAGCAAGTGTGGATGGACACCATTCAATGGCCAACGCGTAACGGGTTGGCCAGTCGGCACCATCATTCGAGGCAGTATAGTCATGCGTGAGGGTCAGCTAATGGGAGAACCCTCCGGTCTCCCGGTTGAATTCTCTCCGTAAAACCTTTGTCAACCGAAGACTATTCTTAAAGACTGTTTTTAATTTTCATCGATTAGTGTGAGCTAGATGCCTAACTATTTGATTAAAAGATAAGATAGATTTTCCCGTTGATAATCAGGCAGAATCAAAGTCTCTCGGCGATCCCCTATTCGCGCGAATCTCCCGAATCCGTCAGGAGTTCGGTCTCCAAAATGAACCTCCCAAGAAGGACCTGTCCCCACAAAGCCAAGCTTTACCGATAAATCAGGGATCTCAAAACCAAAATCTTGATCACTTCCAGGTACTGATAAAAACTTGCGCTCAATCCGTGTCCTCAGGAACACCCTGAGAGATTCCTCAACGTTCGGGGCAGATAAACCCGAAACAGCTCGCCAGGACATTTTATCGTCACGAATAAAGTGCGCTTCGACTACGGGACTCGTAAGACGCAAAGAGATCACGTCGTCCAATGAAAATTTACAGAGATATTCAACCGAATATTCTTTGTCTCGCACCGAAGTTTTAGGGGAAAGCACCGTGTAGAAAAAAATAAGGGAAAGCGACACGCCCAGCAGAATATACCACCGAAGCAATTATCGACCTCTCCACCAAAAACCAAGGCCCAATAAAGAAAGCAAACATGGAAGTACAACAGTCGAGACAGCGAATGTCATAAACATCTGCTGATTCGTAAGTGCAACACGAGATTCTTCGTAATATCTCGGAGATATCGAATGCAGGGATGTCCTTTGTAGGATCGAATTCACAGAATTAAGAAACAAAGCACCGTTCCCGAGGACGTGAAAATAAGAATTAGTCGCAAAATCTCCATCACCAAATACAAGCAACCTTCTTTTAATCTCCCCATCTTGTTTGATTGCGTAAGCTGCGAGGATTTTCTCGTCCTCTTCCTGGCTTTCACCAAGAACTGCCCCTGAACTGGAGTTCGCCACCGGAAAAACAACGATTGAATCAGAGTCAATTTCTTCCAAGATATTTATTGCGGAGACTCCTGGGAAAAATGACAGAGGTAAATTTCTCGTTATTTCGTGCTCAGGGTAGTTTGATACTGCAGGCGTCCAAGAATCCGTACCGTAATGCAACTCAGGATCTGAGACTGCTTCTAACGTCACGTTGAGACGGTAGTCCGAGATCAAATCAGATAGCCCAGAAGCGACACCCGGTTCAGAAAGGAATATGACACCGCGCCCATCATTGAGAAAATCTCTAATAATGAGAACTTCTTCGTCGAGAAAAGAAACCTTAGGGGACGCCACAATTAGAATGTCACAGCCTTCCAACGAAACATTTCCATTGAGTAAATTTCGCTTTTCGACCAGATAGCCCAAGGTCTCGAGCGCCCGCCTCGCGGCTCCCATTCCGTGTCCTTCATGAACAATCAACGGTTTACCACCTGAGCTGTGAGAATGCGAACCTGCTCCTTCTTGGTGGTCATGAGACTCATTACTAAAGGGGTCGCTCTCGGCGTGACCGTCACTAAAGCAAACATTTTGCCCCCCATCTTGACCGATCCGAATCAGACCATTTACGAATTCAGTCTCAGTTCCACCATGAGTGACAACTCTTCTATTTTCGCTCAGATAAACCGTGGTCCCCGCAAATCTAAC
>DKAI01000166.1:0-209 GCA_002450755.1 Deltaproteobacteria bacterium UBA6930 | reverse complement strand
ATTTGGAGAAGCCTTAGCTAGCTGTTGAAGTAACGTACTGGCGTCACGCAACTCCTGGCTTTGTTCATTTGAAAAAAATATTATTTGCACAGGATCCGCGACAGACTTAGCAATTTCAAGAGATTCTGAAGATAGTGAGTAGACTCCAGAGGAAGTCAAATCAATTCTATAGCTCCAACGAGCAGAAATCATATTAATGGCAACGAATG
>DKAI01000132.1 GCA_002450755.1 Deltaproteobacteria bacterium UBA6930 | reverse complement strand
GCTCTACCAGCTGAGCTACTCGTGCAGACAATCACTGACCTTACGCAAGGTCTTTAGCTGCGTCGAGCACAGGGCACACAATATCCTATTTCGATGCAGCGTCTTAAGAGCGTTTTGGCAAAAACGTGGCCAAAAGTCGCCAAACAAGCATTCCTGCAACCATAGACCCTGAGAAAATCAGGACTTCAGCAGAACCGCGACCCAAACTGGCAAGAACAGGACCTGGGCAGAAACCAACAAGGCCCCAACCGACTCCGAATAAAGCTGCACCCAGGAATAATTTCACGTCTTTCAAGGAAGTTGGATGACTCGGAAACGTTCCGCCAAGAATTGATTTATTTCGTCTTCTGGCCCCAGCATATCCCAAGACTGTTACGCTCAGTGCGCCTGCCATCACGTATCCAAGTGTTGGATCCCAGCTCCCAAAAATATCGAAAAATGCCAGCACCTGTGCTGGATTAGTCATCCCGGAGACAGTTACCCCTACTCCAAAAACTATCCCACAAATTAAAGATACCAGGAGCCCCATTAGGTCTTCTCCAAGACGTGTCGAAAAACGAATACGGTGGCTCCTGAAAAGAACATGAAAGTTGCAGTAGCTACCAGAGATCTTATCGAGCCCCTTGAGATTCCGCAGACGCCGTGACCGCTCGTACAACCGCCGCCCATTTGCGTACCCAACCCGACCAAAAGCCCCGCGGCAGTCAACAAAGCGGGATTAGCAGTAACTGCAAATGCATTTGGAATCGAGTTAAATTGAATCGCGAGAAGCCCCCCCAACGGTAACCCAACTACAAATGCGATCCTCCATGACAGATCGCCAGAACTCGAAAACAGGCTCCCACCCAAGATTCCACTTACACCAGCGACTTTTCCATTAACAAGTAGTAAGCCGACCGCAGAGAGGCCGATGAAAAGACCTCCTAAAAATCCCCAAGAAGGGTTACTGACAATTTCCATCTGCAGAACTCCATTTCAAAGAGACATGGCCGAGTTTATCAAGTGCAAATCATTTTCTCGAAATCCGACCCACAATTTCGCGTCTTCGATTTTCCTGACCAATAGAGTGCCGAAAAGTCTCTATCGCCCTCCTGTTAAATTCGATACACTGAAAAGCCTACGTACATCCGATGGTGTCACATCGGGCATCTCACTAATTCCCCAAACGATACTGGCGTTATTTTTTTGAACATTGATTGCTACCTGGCCTCTCCAGTGAGCGACCGTTTCCGAAGGGGTCGGGTTCGGCTTTGCTTCGATGGTCGGCCACTTGTAAAGCGTTGCAAAAACTTTCATCAACCTGTTGCTTCGATCAAAAACTAGAGCCAACGGAATGTTGAAATTTTCTTGATCAAAAAATACCAGTTTCCTGCCGTAAGGGTGTTCCTTCCATTTTGGTACTTGCTCAACCACGTAGCAATTACGTAGCTGCCAACGATCATTAGGTATCCAACTACCAGGTCCAAAAAATTTTGGTGGATCCAGAGTGTCGGCAACGTGGAGTACCTTCTTTTCACCGTGGTACTTCCATTCGTAATCTAAAACTCGACCTGAAAAACCTTCGAAGTCGTCTAGCGTGAATTCTGAACCCACGAAGCTGTCTGCACGCTCCTTAGGAGACAAACGACGTACACGCCTTTCAGTCGGAAGATAAGAGTTCACTTGATCTTCCTCAAAAGCATCGAGTGGGCGTTCAATCACGAAAGTACTCCCCCTCATTTCAAAGGGTTGGGTGAAAGTGAGATAGTCCTTGTAATGAAGGCGGCCTGATCCAGAAACTTTTAAGGCAAAATCGGTCTCTCCAAGAGTCGCAACTCTACTTATGAATACTCTCTGATATTGTTCGATTAGGTGACGCTCGACAATCCCTCCTCCCAAAAGGCTCTCGTCTAACTCCTCATCTCTCCCCCCTCTTTTTCCGGGTAGAAGATAAACAAAATGTATCCGGTCCGATGAATATCCGAGGTACTGCCAGCGGAATACCCTATTCCACGCCACCATATAAGCAGCATCTTCGGGGAGAGCAGAAATAATCCTCTCCCTAGAAAACGGTTGTCCAGCAACGTGATTAGCCAACGAGCGGTCTTCTCTTAGAACAGCCTGAGGACCATACTGCAATGTCGCCTTTATGTAATCTGGATGGGCGTCAAAAGTAAACGTCTTCTGAATGACCGCTTCAAAACCAGAGAATTTCATCTCATCCAAGAAGCCGGGCGGAACGAACGGCTCCAACCTTTCGATTTCACCCGAAGTAACTGTTTCTCCCGGCACAAAAGAAACTTGAGTATCGCGATGATCATTCACCCAAGAGAGCATCTCTTGGAAATTTATTGCCGAGGCTGACTTTGAACATATAAAACTAACTAAAAACAGTGTGAAACCGGTTAATACAAACCTATGTGTCTT
This sequence comes from Deltaproteobacteria bacterium UBA6930, assembly GCA_002450755.1. Classification (GTDB taxonomy): domain Bacteria; phylum Myxococcota_A; class UBA9160; order UBA9160; family UBA6930; genus UBA6930. The sequence goes on along the minus strand of DKAI01000132.1, from coordinate 343 downwards.
GATCAAAGTAAGCCTCCTGCGGTCATCAAGCCTTGAGTTTGTCTATATATTGTAAGGTTAGCCACTCTAATTTGTGTGATACGCCCGACATCAACAAACCTGACGTGTACTCTCACACTTCACCAATAGTAAATAGTGATTAAGAGTCCTGTTTCCAGGTACCCCCCTGGAACTCAGGTCGAAGCACCGGTTGAAAACGCTCAAGTTCGACTCCGACTTTGGGTAGCACTTTCTCAACCAACAAGTCGTTGCTTTTCAGAAGGGAATCTACTGGAACCAGGCCTTGGAAGATCCAACTCACAACCATCGGGGCGTTGTACTGTTCGATAAGGTCTTCAATTCC
>DKAI01000160.1:19517-20806 GCA_002450755.1 Deltaproteobacteria bacterium UBA6930 | reverse complement strand
GCCTCATCTAGAACATATGCAATACCACCACTCATCCCAGCACCAAAGTTCCTACCTGTACCACCTAATATAACGGCGACACCACCAGTCATATATTCACAACCGTGATCACCAATTCCTTCGACTACTGTCTTAGCACCGCTATTTCTCACACAGAACCTCTCTCCTGCAACCCCTTGAAAATATGCCTCCCCTGCTGTCGCTCCATATAGAACCACGTTGCCCGTGATTACATTTTTCTCCGGTTGAAAAGTCGCTTCCGGCGGTACTCGAACAATTACTTTCGCACCAGAAAGGCCCTTTCCACAGTAGTCATTCGTGTCCCCAAAAATCTCAAAAGTCATGCCTTTTGGGCAGAACGCCCCGAGACTCTGACCGGCACTTCCGTTCAATCGGAGAACGATCGTGTCCTCAGTAAGCCCATCTGCTCCATGGCGCCGAGAAATCTCCGAGCCCAAAATAGTACCAACCGTGCGATCACGATTCGTAATATTCCTTTCAATTGCCACTGGCTTCTTTTCCTCGAGGGCAATGTTCGCAGCTTGAAGCAAATCTGCGTCTAAAACTTCATCCAACTCAGAAGCAAGTGTCTGTTCTTCGCAATGAAAGGTCGCATGGGGGACTTTTGGCTGATGAAGCAATGCCGAAAAGTTAAGGCTACTCCGTTTCCAATGATTCTCAGCTTCTTTCACGTCTATTTTGTCAGCTCTACCAATCATTTCGTTTACCGTCCGAAAGCCAAGGCGAGCCATGTACTCGCGGAGCTCCTCCGCCACCCATAGCAAGTAACGAACGACGCTTTCAGGCTCACCAGCAAATCGCTTCCGCAATTCCTCATCTTGCGTAGCGATTCCCACGGGACACGTATTCAGATGACATACACGCATAAGAATACAACCCAAGGCAACAAGAGGCGCAGTAGAAAACCCGTACTCGTCCGCACCTAACAAAGCAGCCACGGCCACATCTCGTCCCGTTTTCAGACCCCCATCCGTCTGAACTCGAATACGTCCTCTTAGGTCATTTAGAACAAGAGTCTGTTGCGTTTCAGCGAGACCAATCTCCCAGGGCATTCCGGCGTATTTGATGGACGCTTGCGGAGAGGCTCCCGTCCCTCCGTCCATACCGCTAATCAAAACGGAGTCCGCCTTACCCTTAGAGACGCCAGCAGCGATTGTCCCAACGCCGGTGACGGAAACCAGTTTCACGCTTACTCGAGCGTGGCGATTAGCATTTTTTAAGTCATATATGAGTTGAGCGAGATCTTCGATTGAATAAATATCATGATG
>DKAI01000160.1:0-19204 GCA_002450755.1 Deltaproteobacteria bacterium UBA6930 | reverse complement strand
ATGATGAGGTGGTGGAGATATCAACCCGACGCCTGGTGTCGAGTGTCGAGTTTTCGCGATTGTTGCGTCTACCTTGTGGCCTGGAAGCTCGCCCCCCTCTCCAGGCTTAGCGCCCTGAGCAACTTTAATCTGCATCTCATCGGAGTTAACCAGGTACCAGCTTGTGACTCCAAAACGCCCAGATGCAACTTGCTTGATCGCACTTCTGCGAGAGTCTCCATTGAGATCCGGCTGAAACCTATCAGGATCTTCTCCTCCTTCCCCTGTATTGCTCTTTCCTCCCAAACGGTTCATTGCAATCGCAAGAGATTGATGGGCTTCAATGGAGATTGAACCGTAGGACATTGCACCGGTACAAAATCTTTTCACGATCTCGCTTGCCGGCTCAACTTCCTCCAATGAAAGAGGCTTTTCGGAGTATCGAAATTTGAACAAGCCCCTAAGTGTACAGGCATCGGACGTTTCGGCATCGGCTGCCTTAGAAAACTCGCGATAGTCCTCAAAGCTTCCTCGACGAACAGCAATTTGAAGCTTAGAAACTACATCCGGGTTAAAAGTATGATTCTCTCCTCGAGTTCGCCATTGGTACAAGCCGCCCGCATCGAGTTCAGGATAGACATAACCATTACCGGGAAAAGCTCTCTCGTGTCTAAGGATCACTTCTTTAGTCAGCACATCGTAACTAACACCCGACACCCGTGTAGCGGTGCCTGTGAAACATTCTTCGACCAGCTCTTCGCTCAACCCTATTGCCTCAAAAATCTGAGCGCCTTGATAGCTCTGCAGGGTTGAAATTCCCATCTTGGCAAAGGTTTTCAAGAGGCCTTTGTCATTCGCTTTTATATAATTTTGATATGCCTCGTCACGACTAATTCCCTCTGGCATATACGTCGCATCTTCTAGCAAGCCATCAATAGTCTCGAAAGCGAGATATGGATTTATTGCGCCTGCACCATACCCAAGAAGAAGCGCCATGTGAGGCACCTCGCGAGCCTCTGCAGTTTCAACTACCAGTGAGCATCTAGTTCTTAAAGCCTTCCGGATTAGATGATGATGAATTGCGCCTGTTGCGAGGAGCATAGGTACCGGTGCGTGGTCAGAATTGACTCCTCGATCGGAAAGAATCAAAATATTCACCCCCTGCCCGACTGCCCTCTCAGCCTCCTCACAAAGGGCTCTAATAGCGACAAGTAGACCTTCTTGAGAATCCGCTGTCTTAAATAAACAGGATAAGGTTTTAGCTTTGAATCCCTCGTATTCTATCGCCCGAAGTCGCTCAAGCTCCTCGTTAGTAATGATAGGATGCTCTACTCGAATCATCTTTGCGTGATCTGAGCTCTCGGTCAGCAAATTTCCCTGGGAGCCAAGAAGAGAATACAGAGCCATGACGGGACGTTCATTAATCGAGTCCATTGCAGGATTGGTGACTTGCGCGAAAAGTTGCTTGAAATATCGATAGAGCATTTGAGGTCGGTCCGACAAACAAGCGAGTGATGCATCCTCTCCCATCGATCCAATGGGCCACTTACCTTCAATTGCCATCGGTGCAACAAGCAGGCGAAGATCTTCGTGTGTATATCCAAAAGCTTGTTGAAGTTGAAATCGCTCTCTGGGATCTAGCACTAGCCCCTCCTGACCAGGTGCTAAATCGGTAAGGAAGAGACGGTTTTCCTCAACCCACTTGCGATAGGGTCGCTTTGAAATACACGCTTTTTTAATTTCGGTGTCATCAACAATTCGCCCATCCTCAAGATCAACGAGAAATATTTTCCCTGGGTGCAGTCTCTCCTTAACTACAATGTTCTCAGGCTTGTCATCAGAAACCCCAACCTCCGAGGCCATAATCACAAAATCGTCTTTCGTAACTACATAACGCGAAGGGCGCAAACCGTTTCGGTCTAAGACCGCTCCTATCTTTTTCCCATCGGTAAAAGCGATCGAGGCAGGACCATCCCACGGCTCCATAAGGAACGAATGGTATTCATAAAATGCTTTGAGATCAGGATCCATATCTTCCCGGTTTTCCCAAGCCTCCGGAATCATCATTAAAGTAGCCTCTGCAAGGTCCCTGCCTGACAGGACTAGAAATTCTAAAGCGTTATCGAATTGAGCAGAATCCGAGGCACCCTCAGTCATAATCGGGTAAAGGTGAGCGAGGTCTCCTTCGAAAAACTCAGATTCCATCACGCCTTCTCGCGCCTGCATCCAATTCCGATTTCCCCTAAGAGTGTTGATTTCGCCGTTGTGAGCCATGTAACGAAAAGGATGAGCAAGTGACCAAGTCGGCATGGTATTAGTGCTGTACCTTGAATGCACGATTATCAGTGCCGACGAGGTACGAGGATCTAATAAGTCAGGATAAAAGTCATCGATCTGTCGCGAAATGAGCATTCCTACGTAGGCTACAGTTCTACTCGAAAAGCTGGGTACGTAGAAAAATTCCCTGCCATCCGGCGAACTCGCGACGGCTTTTTCTACTCTTCGCCGGATAACGTAAAGCTTACGTTCGAATGCATCTCCGTCTCGCGAACATTGCTCAGAGGCCTTGACGAAAATTTCTCTTATCTGCGGCAAACCTTCCCGTGCCTGGACGCCTATTGCGGCGGGATTGTGCGGGACGTCGCGCCAGCCAATTACGGCTTGACCTTCTTCTCTAACCAGAGCCTCCACAATCGCTTCCTGGCGGGCAGCAACTGCGGGATCCCGAGACAGAAATATCATACCTACCGCGTAGGATCCTTGGTCCGGGAGATCTACTCCTTCGCGCTGCAGGTCTTCTCTGTAAAGTTGATCTGGGATTTGAATAAGTACACCGGCTCCATCTCCAGTTTCCGGGTCACATCCGCAGGCGCCCCTGTGTTCAAGGTTCACTAGAACCTCGATGCCCTTCCTCACAACGGAGTGAGAAGCATCTCCTTTAAGGTGAGCTACAAATCCAACGCCACATGCATCATGTTCATTCGCCGGATCGTAGAGCCCTTGTTTCGCAACCGGCACGAGGTCGGAGTATCGGCGGGTTGGGGGACTCGTCATTTGGACCTCTAATTTTACGGATCTCACCGTCCAGACACTGCGTCAGACGCGTAAACCGACCTCTGGTTATACCCTATGGGACGCCGAGTTAGATCTATCTTTCTAGCAAACCTTCATAGGCTCATTTTATCTCGACGCAGCCACCTCTGCTGAATTCTACTGCCACGCGTCGAGTCTCGCACTTGTGGAATGCCTACAAGGTTCACAAGTCCCTGTGAGATCTAAGCTTTTCGGGCTCCCGAGGCTAAACGATCCCCGAAATAGTGTCAAGTTAAAGCATCAAATCCATGAATCAGAGTGACCGCTCGCGCGGGGTAGTTCGTAAAGATCCCGTCCACTCCCATACTCCACATCTTCTCGATTTCCCTCGGGTGATCCACAGTATAGGCATTCACAAGGAGCCCCTCTGAGTGCCATGCCTCGATCTGAGTCAGTGAAACTCTTCGCTTGCTGGGGTGAATAGACTCCGGTCTCAGGCCGATGGTATCCCGCAAACCACTTGCGCTGTTCTCATATAGCAAAACCCCTAGGCGAGCATCCGAAGATTCGGCTCTGATTTTGGCAAGGATTTTCATTTCGAAGGAGGAAAAAAGGATATTTGAGAGTAATCCCCTATCCGAGACCTCTCGGATAGCCGCCTTGGCCAACAGACTGTTTTCTTCGTCAGAGCTGGCTTTCAATTCCAAATTGAAATCGATCCTCCCTCCGAATTCGTCAAGAGCTTCCTCAAGCGAAAGTAGCCTGCAGTCGCCCCTAGGAAAATCCTCGCACAATCGTGAAAAAGTAGAAAGCTCTACAGAAGTGCCTCTAGGAGAGTAGGAGTCATGCGAAAGAACAATGAACCGATCACGTGTCAAACGCAGATCGGTCTCAATCATTTGGGCTCCCTCTTCTAGTGCCAACCCAAATGCTGAGAGGGTGTTTTCTGATCGAAGACCAGAAGAGCCTCTATGTGCAATGACCTTCACCCCTGATCCCATTCTTTCGCTCGGACAACCGCTCTTTTCCAGCCTTCAAGTTGCGCCTGCCTGCGGTCTTCTGAAATCTTAGGTTCAAACACCCGCGAACTCTCGCCAACAAGGGTGGCCAAACCTTTCTTAGATTCCCAAAAACCTCTTTTCGAGCCCGCAAGAGCGGCAACCCCAGATGCAGTGACTTCAAGACTCTTAGGCCGTTCTACCGGAATCCCCAAAAGGTCCGCCTGGAACTGAAGCAGGAAATCGTTATGGCTAGCCCCACCATCTACTCTGAGTTTAGACAGAGTAAGTCCGGAGCCTCGAAGCGCGCACTCTAAAACCTCATACGTCTGGTAAGCTAAAGATTCCAGGGTCGCTCTTACAACGTGCTCACGAGTCGTACCGTGTGTCAGGCCTATAATCATTCCTCTCGCGTTAGCGTCCCAATGAGGCGCACCCAACCCAACAAAAGCAGGAACGAAATAGACATCACCCGTATCTTCTACTGAAAGCGCCGCCCTTGCGCTTTCTTCTGCTGACTCGATCAAACCCAAACCGTCTCGCAACCACTGAATGGCCGAGCCAGCAGTAAAAACACTTCCCTCGATAGCGTAATCGGATTTCCCATCCAGACACCACGCAATCGTCTCAAGGAGTTTCCGATCGGAAGACCCAACCTTTCCCCCTACGTTAAGAAGAAAAAAACAACCGGTTCCGTAGGTGTTCTTTGCCGATCCAGGCGAGAAACAGCCTTGGCCAAAAAGCGCCGCTTGCTGATCGCCTAGGACTGCAGTTATCGGAATTGACCCTCCGAAAATCTTTGTCTCACCAAAGTTTCCATTGGAATTTCGGACTTCAGGAAGGATTTTTTCAGATATATCTAGAGCTTCAAGCAGCTCCTTATCCCAGGTACCTCGTCGTATGTCAAACAGTAACGTACGTGAGGCATTGGTCGGATCAGTGGCATGAATGCGACCTTCTGTCATCTTGAAAATCAGCCAACTATCAACCGTACCAAAAGCAATCTCGCCTCTAGAAGCTCTTTCTTGGCCATTGGGCACTTCGTCAAGAATAAATCGTATTTTTGTTCCCGAAAAATAGGCGTCTAGCAGGAGACCAGTACGATCTCGAAAGAAGTCCTCCAGACCCCTTTCGCGTAAGGTTTGACAAATCCTTTCCGTCTGGCGCGACTGCCAAACAATCGCCGGATGAATTGGTTCGCCCGTCCTAGTATCCCAGACGATCGTCGTCTCGCGTTGATTCGCAATCCCGATTGCCTCAACATCTTGAGCAGAAACTGACATGGAAAAAAGTACGTCACGCGCTGCTTTCATCTGAGATTCAAAGATTTCGTTCGCGTCCTGCTCTACCCAGCCTGGTCGTCTATAGACTTGCTTTACCCCCACATACCGTTTTGCGAGCTCCCGACCGGCGCGATCAAAAAGAATGGCACGTGAGGAGGTAGTGCCTTGGTCCAAGGCAAGAAGGAATTCAGACACTTAGGAAGACTCACCGAATAAGGCCTCGACAAACTCGGCCGAGTCAAAATCGCGGAGGTCTTCGATTTTCTCTCCTACTCCAATCAGCCTTACAGGGATATGAAATTCGTCCGCAAGACCCACTAAGATGCCACCTTTGGCGCTTCCATCTAGCTTCGTCAACGCGAGTCCCGTAACTGGCGCGACCTCACTAAAAAGTCTGGTCTGATTAATTGCGTTTTGACCTGTGTTTGCATCGAGGACGAGAAGAGTTTCGTGCGGCGCCCCCTTCAAGTCACGACCTAAAATCCGGTATATCTTTCCGAGCTGTTCCATCAGAGGCTCTTTAGTTTGCAATCGACCCGCCGTATCTATAATCGCTACATCAAAACCTTTTTCTTTCGCTGTCTTTACAGTATCAAATGCAACCGCTGCGGGATCACCCGAGTCCGGACCCGAAATTACTTCACAATTCGATCGCTTTCCCCAGGTTTCTAGCTGTTCAACTGCCGCAGCTCGGAATGTATCTGCGGCGCCCAAGAGAACCTTTTTCCCCGTTTTCGCGAACCTAAACGCCAGCTTTCCGATGGTAGTCGTTTTCCCCGAACCATTAACTCCGAGGACTAAAATTACATAAGGTTTGCCGACTGAACTGCCCACTAGGCTAGGAGCCTCTACGGTCCTGAGTCTCCTTGTAAGTTCTTCCTTAAGAACCGCTCGAACTTCCTCCAGCCCTCCGTTGTTCGCGCGCTCTTTTACCGCCAGCAAAAGTGACTCAGCGGTTCTAACTCCAAGGTCTGCAGAAAAAAGAAGGGACTCTAAATCTTGCAGAATTGTTGTGTCAATTTTTTTAGAACCGAGAAGCGATCCAATCCTGCCAAATACGGTCTCCCTCGTGAGACTAAGTCGTTCATTGAGTGAGAATCTTTGCTCGCTGGATTTCGGCTCTTTTTTGACGTCCGGAACAGAGCCTAACGCCTTATTTTTTAGTTTCTCGGCCGTTTGGATATCTTTGGATTCCTCTTCAGCCTCCCCTGTTTTCGACAACAAAAAGGGGGGTTCCCCTTTTTCAGTATGCGTGCACGATTGCCGAAAGTTTTCTCGCTTTTTCCTCTGCGAGAAAGCTCGAACGATCAATGCGAAAACCGTAAGGAAAATTAGTGCAAAAACTAATAGAACCATGAGGTTTGTTTGGGCCCAAGTAGTAAACTCGGCCATGCTAACGAGACTGATATTCATTGAGAGTGAACCTTAACGGTTTTTTTATTAAACCCTAGGCGAGCTCCACACCTACCAGCTTTGAGACTCCTTTTTCTTCCATGGTCACGCCGTATAGGGTCTTGGCTACCTCGATCGTCCTCTTGTTGTGAGTAATCAACAGGAACTGAGACTCATCAGCAAGCTCCGCCAGCATTTCGTTAAACCGTCCAACATTCGCATCATCGAGTGCGGCATCTACTTCATCTAAAAGGAAGAAAGGGGAAGGACGAACTTGAAATACTGAAATAAGTAAGGCAAGAGCGGTCATAGTCTTCTCGCCACCCGAGAGAAGGTTGACACTTTGAAGTTTTTTACCCGGGGGCTGGGCCATGATTTCGATTCCCGCATCCAACACATCTTCTGATTCCGAAAGGCTAAGAGAAGCCTTTCCTCCCCTAAACAATCTAGGAAAATTTGATTCAAACTTTTCCTTTACTGCGTCAAAAGTTTCTTTGAATCTTTTTCGGCTGGTCCGATTTATTCGAGAAATTGCGTCCCTCAACTGTGCCACGCTGTATTCGAGGTCCTCTTTTTGGCCCGTCAGGAAGCGGTTTCTCTCGCGCAGTTCTTCATGCTCTTCGATGGCACCCAGGTTAACTTCCCCTACAGATTCAACTTTGCGTCGGACGTCTTCGAGCTCCGCTTTTCGCGTAGAACTGTCTTGCCGCAGAAGTTCGGCGTTCTTTTCCGCCTCTCGACGATCAAGTCCCTCTTCAGACTCGGCGTCCGACCCTTCTGGATTCTCTTCGACTTCAATACCGACACCGATTCGACTCACATTAGAAAAATTTGGAGGCATCCATTGAGCGAGTTCAAGATGCCAGCGGTCGCGAATCCCTGCTTCCAAATGTTCTAAGCGCAGCTGATTTTCTTGAGCTTCTAGCTGCGACTTTTGAAGCTCTTCCCTCTTTGAATTTACGGCCTGTCGATCCGCTCGAGTCGCCTCTTCAAGTGCCCTGACCTCAGCCGCTGAACTCTCAAAAGCCTCCCTTTTGTCTTCGGATTCCCTTCGAGCGGCTTCTTCCGCGGAAAGTTGATCGGTAAGAGCTCGTTCGCATTCGTCGATCTCCTGGGCTAACTCCTCTCTTCTCAAATTCGCCGAGCGAACATCTTCGTCGCGCTGCTCAATCCATCGATGTAATTCGTCGACGCCATTCTGAGTAACTGAAAGCGTTCCTTCCACTCGTCGTTTGATATCAAACCTGTTTCTCTGCTGAACCTTAGATTCTGTAACTATAGAGTTCATCCTACCAAGTTCACGGGAAGCACTGCCTATCTGAACACCCAGCTTATCTAACTCATTTTGCCTTGCTGAACGCTCTTGGCGAGTAGTAGAAAGAATGGCCTCAAGGTCACGACGTTCTTGTTCATTCCCCTCTAGTTCCGATAGTAGAGAGGCACGGGCCGCCACGTGATCCTCCTGAGCTTCTCCAATAGCCTTGAGCTGATCCCTTGATTGCTCCAGATCCTTTTCGTGACTCGCGACAGCTAAAGCAGCCGTGTGGTGGCGGTTCCGAAGGTTTTCAACTTGGTCTGCAATCGAGGCAGCCTCATGCTCCGCCTCTTCCAAAGCCGACTCACACACACTGACTTCCCTCTCTAGTTCTTCAAGTTCGATTTCGAGCTCACGAACTTCACCTACTCGGGCAAGAACTCCCGATTCGCCACCGTCACCACCCCCCCGAATCACTCCATCCTTTGAGAGGATATCCCCTCCGGGGGTTACAAAAGTACAGGGTGGGCTCGCGCCGTAGGCCGTCACGGGCTCTTCTAAGGATTCGACACAACTCACGCCTTGAAGCAAGCGACCGACAAGCGCCTCATTTCCAGGTTGAGCCCTCACTTTCTCTAACAAGGAAACGCCCATGGGAACAGGAGTTGAAACCGTTCCTGCGTGACAATCTTTAATGACGAAAACTCCTCGGCCCGCTTCTGCCATATTCAAGGCATCCATCGCATTCAACGCTCGCTCGCCGTTTTCTATTACTAGGGCTTCATCTGCACCTGACAGGATTACTTCTACCGCACGCTCAAACCCGTGATCGATTTCGACGACATCTCTCAACAGACCCTTTAGACCAAAGCGTGTCGATTGTTCATCATTTAAAAGGAACCGTGCAGCACTTCCTAGATCCTCACGACGTTGGATTAGTTCAGACAGCGATTGAAGACGGGAACGCTTCGTTTCTCGCAATTCTCTTTTCTCACGCAATTTCACACTCAGATCACGGACGCGGTCTCCAGTTGCATTTTGTCTAATCGACAAATCCCTAGATCGATGCATGAGAGAGTCGCGTTCCGAAAGTAAGTTTCTTAAACCGGTTTCCAATGTCTTTTGATTGCCGTCTATTCGTCGTTTTTCATTCTGATGTACTTCGTACCGTTCATCTGAACTACGAACTCTGCGATCTATTTCGTCGCGGCGATCAACTAGACTCACCACTCTGTCCTCTGACCTGGCAATCAAAGTAAGGTGATTTACTAACACTCGGTTTACTTCTTCACGGTCCGCCTCAACAGTCCTAAGCCTTGACTCAGCATCTTTCGCTTCAAGTTCAGCAGTCTTAATGGCCTTTTCATCTAGGTCCAATGCTGCCGAAATTGACCTTAACTCGTCTGCTTGACGGTCGAGATTTTCGTTCGCCTCCTGGAGTTGAGAGCCCAGGGTGGTAGATTCTCTTTTTTGAGATTCTATGGATTCAGCCAGTGAGGCCCTCTCACGCCTTCCGTAGCTAATCCGCCCCTCCAGTTCCTTTATCTCTGCGCGCAGACCGAAGAGTTTCTCGGACTCCGTCATCACGGTGCGCTCCCGTTCCTCCAAATCTACCCGATGTTGTTCAAGTGAGGCCTCCTTCTTGCTCAACTGTGCCTCAAGCCCGGATAATGAGTCAGATAGTCCCTGAGCTTTTTGACTAAGCCTCTCAATCAGCACCATAAGATCTTCCCGCTCTTCTTTGGCAATCGATACTTCCAGCAGGCGCTGCGTCTCTCTCAACCGTTTAAATCTGGCCGCCTTTTTCGCCTGGCGTTCGAGAGAAGAAATCTGGCGCTTTATCTCCCCGAGAACATCGGAAACTCTCAGTAAGTTTTGCTCGGTGGCTTCGAGCTTGCGTTCTGCCTCCCTCCTTCTAGCTTTGTACTTACTTATACCAGCAGCTTCCTCTATTAAAATCCGACGTTCTTCAGGGCGAGCAGAAACAATCTCAGCTATTCGACCTTGCTCCACAATCGCATAACCCCGTGTACCAATTCCGGTATCGCGAAAAAAATCAAGCACGTCACGAAGGCGACATGGAACCTTGTTAATTTGAAACTCGGAATCACCCGATCGATATAAGCGACGCGTAATCTCAATTTCTTGGAATGCAGAAAAAGCTAAAGGAGCGGAGCCATCGCTATTGTCAAATGTGATTACGACCTCCGCCATGCCCACTGGAGCCCTTTGCTCAGAGCCCGCGAAGATCACGTCCTCCATGCCTTTTCCACGGAGTCTACGTGGCGACTGCTCTCCCATCCCCCACCGAAAGGCATCAACTACATTCGACTTTCCACAGCCATTGGGACCCACAATGGCTGTGATTCCCTGCTCAAATCCAAAAATGACCCTGTCGACAAAGCTTTTGAAGCCAAAAACTTCTAGCGATTTTACGTGCAAAACGACCCCCTACGGGTTCGGTAAAAGTCCCTTTGCGCAGTATTCCAGGACTACGGCTCAGGACAAATTCTACAGGGAATGTTTCTGGGGGTATGGGGAGATTAAACAACTCTCTAAGGCATGACGCAAGCGCTGAGGACAACTTAGCTTCAACTAAAGCTTGAAGCAGTGTCTTAACTCTTCATTTACCGCTTTTGAGGGCGTTGGGAGGAGTATTGTAATCTATAAAGACGTTCATATATACCGCACCCCGCCAGGAGTTCTCGATGGGCCCCGCTCTCTCGTATCTTTCCTCGCTGTAATACATGAATTCGGTCGCAGTCTTCAATAGTAGAAAGTCGGTGCGCGATAACAAGAGACGTCTTACCAGCAAGCAGATTCTGAATCCCCTCCTGGACAAATTCCTCGGTAGCAGAATCAACGGAACTAGTCGCTTCGTCTAAAACCAATATGTCGGCTCCGTGCGCGAGGGCTCTTGCGAAGGAAAGAAGTTGCCGCTCACCGGCAGAAAAATTCGAACCTCTTTCTCTAACCTCAGAATTCAAGAAGTTGGAACCCTCACCCAGAAACCTTCGAATGCCAATGGCATCCGCCGCCCTTCTAATGGTTTCTTCCGAAACATCTGATCGTCCCAGTCTTATATTTTCTAGGACAGTACCACTAAAAAGAAAGACATCTTGGAGCACCGTTGCAACACTTCGCCTTAGCACCATCTGAGGCATGTCACGAACATCTACTCCATCTATCAAAATACGACCCTTCTCGACGTCATACAACCGCGTGAGTAGCTTGATAATTGTAGTTTTCCCGGCTCCAGTTGCGCCGACAAACGCCACCCTTTCTCCAGGCGCAACCCGGAAACTTACATCCCTTAGAGTCCACTCAGTCCCAGCATCGTAACGAAACCAAACGTTCTCAAAAACCACTTCACCTTTAGAGGGTTGAACCTTTTGTTCGACCCCAAACGGCAGTTCTCGCGGATCCATTATTTCGGGCTCGGTATCCAAAATCTGAAAAACGCGTTCGCAGCTTGCCATCGAAGATTGCATTACAGCGTATTTGGCGGAAAGGTCTCGGAGAGGCATGAAAAAGAGCCGCATTCCCTCAATGAAAAAATAAATAGTTCCAGCCGAAGCGATATCGGTAGCCTGTGCAATTACAACTGCCATCGTTATTTGGCTTGCCAACTCAACTACAGAAAACAAGGCCGCATCGTATCGTATCGATTCAAACCATGCGTCCCGGTGACTTGCGTTCAACAACCTGAAATCTCTCGCGTTACGATCTTCTCTGGAAAACAACTGTATTATTTTCATGCCAGTAATACATTCCTGAACGAATGTATTAATTCTGGCGATGCGAACTCTAACCAGACGGTAAGCTTCTCTAACTTTGAGACGGAAAATCGTAGCCGCTACAGAGAGGACGGGAACAACGCAAAAAGTTAAAAGTGCTAGCTTAGGATCCTGAGAAACCAGCAAACCCGCGATTCCAAACATGATCAAGAGATCTGTAATAAATGCAATTATCCCCTGACTAAACATTTCTGCGACATTCTCTATATCGTTCGTAGTTCGAGTTACCAAGCGCCCTATAGGATATCTATCAAAAAATCCCAGGTGAAGTTTTTGCACGTGGCGGAAAACTACACCTCGCAAATCTCTCATCGCTGCCTGTCCGGTCGTTGCCATCAGAACCATGCGTAAAAAATCAAGACCAGCATGAATCGCTATCGCAAAAACGTAGAGACCGGCAATCCACAAAAGAGCATCCCAGCCCATCGGAGGAGCAAACAATTGATCCATAGGACCAGGGCTTAAATTCTCTGACCCAAAAACATGATCCAATCCATTCTTTACTATGAAGACAGGAGCGAGCATGAAAACGAATAACGGTACAACCAGAAGAAGGGTCACAATAACTTGCCACCTATAGGGACGAACATAAGGCCATAAACGGGCCACCAAACGGCTATCGTAAGCCTTTCCTAGCGATTCCTCTTCATGGAGGACGTCTCCGTCGCTCTCGCGGGTATGACTAGCCATCAGAAGCCTCTCCGCCGGCTCCATCTAGCAATTGAATTTCATCCTCTAGTGCCTGCGCCCGTACCATGCGGCTATACCACCCACCTCCGGCAGCCAGTTCATCGTGAACACCTTGCTCCGAAATAGCGCCATCTATTAGTACAATAATTTGATCCGCATCTTTTAATGAAGACACGCGATGACTTACCACGATGACCGTTTTCCCTTTGTATAAAGAACCAAGTTCTCCCTGTATGGCAGATTCAGTTTGCGAGTCTACGGCCGAAAGTGTGTCATCCAAAATTAAGATTGGACGCCGCAGTGCTAAAGCTCTAGCCAGAGCCGTACGTTGTCTTTGACCACCTGACAACATCACTCCTCTTTCACCAACGACCGTTGCAAAGCGACGGGGAAGTTCATCAATGTCACCCATTAAGCGAGCAGCGCTCGCCGCCCTAGAGATTTCCTCCATGCCAGAGTTTGGACTTCCGTAAGAGATATTATCTGCGACTGACATCGAAAATAGAAACGGATCTTGTGGAACCATTGCAATATTTTTGCGTAGGTCTGACAAATCCCATTCATTCAAGTCGACTCCATCGAGGCTAACCATACCGTCTGAAACTTTAAAAAGCCTTGGAATCAGAGACACCAAAGTGGTCTTCCCTGATCCCACTGGACCCGTTATGCCAAGCACACTTCCCGCCGGAACATCGAGATTGATGTCCTTCAACACAAGACTTTTCTCTTCTCCTGTATATGAAAAATTCAAATTTTGGAACGCTATCTCGCCAGAAAAATCAACCGGAGACGAGGCTTCTATTCGACTCTTTATACTGGGCTCCGTATCCAAAACCTCCTGAATACGCTCTATCGATGCAGTGCCCCTTTGCACAATGGCAAAAACCCATCCAATTATTACCGTTGGAAAAGTGAGTTGATGAATATATAAAGCAAATACAAAAAACTCCGCCACGTCCATTTGCCCACCCTGGACAGCTCGGCCGCCAAACCAGAGCACTATCCACATCGTCAAGCCGGGCAAAAGCCTAGCCATAGTTGGAATAGCGCTGCTCACTCTGACCAAACGGATATGACGTCGATAGAGACTTTCTGTCGCGCTCTCAAATTTTCTCTGCGTCGCTCCCTCCATTGCATATGCTTTGACAAGTGCGATCCCAGAGATTGATTCCTGAACCTGATTCGATAGTCGTCCAAGACCCTCTTGCACTGCCAAATTAGCTGCATGGTTGATGCGGCCAAATCCTCGTGCAAGCAAAATAAATAGAGGAAAGGGCGTTAACGAGAGTAAAGTGAGTGTCGGGTTTAGCGAAATCATCACCGCTATGGAGGCCAAGTAAAGGAAAGGAGCCTGTAAGATATTGACTATCCCAACCCCCAACATCAGTCTAATCGAGTTTAGATCATTAACGCACCTGCTCATCAGGTCGCCTGTAGGCCAATCGAAATAGAAAGCTTGAGGTAGTTTCTGTAAATGTACGAAGAGATCATTTCGAAGTTCATATTCGATACTTCTTGCCGTATTAAATAAAAACGTTCTTGAGAAAAAACGTACACATGCTGAGGCCAACGCAACCAAGACGAACCAGGCGACCCTACCAAGAATGACCTCTGTCCCTAGGCCCTGTAAAACCGCCGAAAGTGCCCAGCCAAAAAGAGGAGGGCCTGCTGCAAAAAGAGCGACATAGAGGATCACAGATCCTGCACCCAAAATATATTCACGTTGGTGGTTCGCAAAATACGGGCGAAGATATGCTAGGGCTCCGCGAGCACCACGCTGACTCAAATCCATTTCTCCACAAAACGAAGGATGGGTTCTCTTCTCGAACCGCTCATGTCGAGTACCACTTCGCGATCCGATCCCGATCCAATTCGAGCCACCAAGCTATGAGCGCCAAAAAGTTTCGGAAACTAGTCTTCAACACACCTCGATCTAGGTAGCGTCGAGACGAGGTTGTTATCTTAGGCGACAGTAGCACGAACTTCCCGGCCAACTTGATTTGACGCACCAGATCCAGATCTTCCATTATGGGCGCGAGTGGAAACCCTCCAGCCGATTCCAAAACCGAACGTCTTGCAAAAATCGCCTGATCGCCATAGGGCAGTCGGAACAAAGCCGTTCTGAGTTTTACACCCCACTCAACGCAAGCTAGGGCTACTCCCCTTTTATCAAAAGAAAACGAGAAAGCTCCACCACTCACAGCTTGGTCCCTTAGTGAATTTTTAACATCGTCTTGCCAATTCTGGGGAAGAATGGTGTCCGCATGAAGGAAAAGGACCACTGGAGCAACTGACGCCCTCAACCCTCTATCACACTGAGTAGACCTTCCAGGGGGCGACGTGATAACCCGGGCTCCTGCCCGGGCAGCAGTCGCCGATGTCCCATCACTGCTGCCACCATCCACGACTAAAACCTCTACCCCGACCCCGCGGGCACTGAAAATGGCGTCAGACACGCGATCATTTTCGCAAAGGCTCGGAATTATTACGACAATTTCCACATAATCAGCGTAGCGGAGAGGACTCGTCACTGCTTCAATGACCAAATGTTTGACATACCTTGTCGTTTTCTACTATCACGAGTGGGCGAGAACAAAACAAAAACCTTAAACTTACTTGTCTCCTAAATAGGAGCTCTTGAAAGCGAAGTTCCCTTGACCGAAAAAATCACTAGCGCGCCGGCGTATAAAGATGCGGGAGTTGATCTCGAGCACGATGAAGATTTCGTTGATGAAGTTAAAGAAATTGCCCGCAACACATTTCGCGCGGAAGTCCTTTCATCCATTGGCGGATTCGCAGGACTCTTTAAAGCCCCAGAAAAATATTCGGATCCAGTATTCGTAGCAGGAACCGACGGGGTCGGCACAAAACTGAAAATTGCAGCTCAGCAATCTAGGTTCGATACTGTAGGTATAGATTGTGTTGCAATGGTAGTAAACGACCTAATCGTTCAAGGTGCGGAGCCCTTGGTCTTCCTGGACTATCTAGCTATCGGAGAACATAAACGAGAATTAACCAAACAAGCGTTATCTGGAATTGCTGAAGGCTGCCGGCGGGCTGGATGCGCGTTACTAGGTGGCGAAACTGCAACCATGCCTGGTGTCTATGCGGATGGGGAGCTGGAAATAGTCGGCTTTGGAGTAGGCGTTGTCGAGAGAGCCAAGATAATTGATGGAACCGCGATTCGAATGGGAGACCGATTGATCGGGCTTGCATCTAATGGTCTCCATAGCAACGGATTCTCATTGGTTAGACACATCATTGATCGAGGAATCGCCAGTGGTCAATTTGACATGAAGACAGTGCTACCTGAGTTGAACACAACACTAGCAGCCGCAGTGATGGCTCCCACTCGGATTTATGTAAAGCCCGTTCTAAACCTTTTAAGAGACTTTGACATTCACGGGCTATCCCATATTACTGGGGGCGGTTTTCCCGGAAATATTCCTCGCGTCATTCCGAGGGGCTTGTGCGCAAAAATACGGACGAGCACATGGTCGAGACCGCCAATTTTTGATTTTCTAGCTGAGAAAGGAGATATCTCGAATTCTGAAATGCTTCGCGTTTTTAATTGCGGAATAGGCATGGTGCTCGTAGTTGCAGAAGACGAGGCCGAGGAGATTATCTTACGACTTAATGGAATGAGCGAACGAGCATATGAGATTGGTAAAATTGAAAAAAAAGGAACAGGCGATCCCTCACTGGTCCTGGAAGACTAGCTCTTCGAACCAGATCACAAGATCAGCGAAAGTTCCTTTTGGGGTTTAGGAACCTTGCGTAAGATCGACCTCACCTCAAAAGGAAAAGGAATTAACGCTCGACGCTGGGATGTGGTCGTACTCGGTAGTGGTCGTCCCGGCCTTTTCGCGGCTGCTCGGTTCACGACGTTGGGTTTCCGAGTACTTGTCTTAGAGGAGAAAACCCCAGCTACAGATGACGTACTAATTCGAGAACCGTTTTTCTTTGGTAGCCCTAATGGCTCACCTTTAGACAAGGCTCTGACAGCGTGCGGTATTGGCCGTCTTGAGCGACGAGGACTTGAAAACACAGAATTGACTTACCAAGTACTCACGGAAAAGGTCCGTATAGATGTGGGAAAGCCCATGCGTTGCGCCAGCGATTGGGTGGCATACGGAATTTCAGAAAGAGGAGAGTCTGAAGATCTAGTTAGAGAACTAGATATCGCTGGTCGAGCAGAAGCAGAGGCCCTCACGACACAGAATATAGTCAGGTCAGCTCGGAGAGGCACGTCCTCAAGATTTAAACCTTCTACAGGAATCCGAGGGCTTCCCTCAACAGTACGAAACGTCGGTGCTGAACTCGAAAGATTCTTCCAGGCTCAATTAGAAATCTTTGCGACCGATCCTGCAACCCTTGCCCCCGAGATCAAATCCCGAATTTTAGGCAGGGCACTGTCGACCGGTGGTTACTTTAGTACTCCAGGAGTTAGCCTAGTTGAAATGGTCCGGAAAAGAATATCTAAAGTACTTGGAGAATTCCGCGAGACAAAAGGACCATTTGAATTAGTGAGCGCAGCTGGCCATCCCGGGATACTTCTTAAGGAGCGTGACGAGGCATTAATGGGAAGAGTCCTATTGATAAACACTCCTGCTGGACACCTCGGCAGGTGCTTAAAGGAGTGGGACCTGCCCGTTCCAAAAGGACTGGTAGAAAAACCCCTGCCTGATTTCCGTTACCACACTCTTTACTTCCATGTCCCCAAGGAGAAAATTCCGGAGGCACTGCACCCGAGAGCGATTCTCGATTCACGAAGGCTTCCGAGAGCTGTTGCTATTTCTGCTTTTCCATCGAAAAAAAATGATAAATACGTGAATTTAACGGCCCAACTGTTAACCAAAATGGACACAGATGCTCAAAATATCTCAGTTGTTGTTGAGGAGGAAATCCAAAGATTCTTCTCATTCTCCAGCAGGTACCTTGAATCTGTAGGACACACGACCCAAAACACTTGGGACCGCCCATTCGATATTGAAACTGAACGAAATCAACAAAACTGGCCAAATCCAATTCAAATTCGAGTACAACGGAGACAACCGATCTACGCTCTGCCTACCCATGGTCTGGATGGCCTGGGAGCGGAAGGAGAAGCTGTGCTGGGTTGGAGGGCAGCTGAGGTAATTGCACCGCGGCCATAAGAGTTAGCGCTCTTCAAGACTATTCCTTCCTAACCTCGGCGATTCACTCGACGCCAGCTAACCTTTAGGAAGATGACAGACAAACCTTCAGCAGCAACACGCTCTTCACTGTCCCGGACGACAAGTGAAACGGGATGGCGGCTAGCCAAATACCTCAGGCCATACCTGGTCCTACTCCTGGTATCCATACTCTGCGCGTTATCTTACGCCGGTGCTCGTGCCGGCAGAGCATACCTAGCAAAACCTCTGCTGGACGACGTTGTTCTCCAAAATCAAGATGATAAAAAAACTCCTTCAAGCCTCTCTTGGGTCAGAGACTTACTTCCCACAAAAAAAATCGAGAGTGACAAAAAGCCATCAGAAGAGACCTTTGATCGAGGATTGTTTGGAGAACAAGCTAAAGAGAACTTTCTTGATGTAGTAGTAGCCGCCCTCCTTGCGGTATTAATAATACCTCTATCTCATTTTGGTCAGAGCTACGTGTCTCAGTACATACTCGGTAGAGTCTTAGTAGACCTACAACAGAATCTTTGCCAAAGGCTCTTAAGTCTTCCTTTAACTTTCCACCAGAGCATGACACGTGGCGAACGACTTTCCCGCACTACTAACGATGCAACTAGAGCACACGTTGCGCTCGAGCTTCTATGTGGTGACGTACTGCAGGGCGCTTTCTCAATACTTGTAGGTGGTGCGATCCTCCTCTCAATCTCATGGCAACTTAGTTTATTGATTTTGATAACCGTGCCAATCGTAACTGGAGTGATTGCCTATTTTGGAACAAGGGTTCGACGTTACGCAAAAAGACGTCAGGAAAGTTTCGGGGTGATCACTCAGCGATTAGTAGAAATTCTCTCGAACATAAAAGTCATCAAATCTTTTGGCGCACAAACTACAGAGGCCTTGTCCTTTCGTGCGCACAATGAAAAACTATTCAGAAGGAGCATGAAGGTTGTCTTAACCAGAGCTCTTTCAAGAACCGTAGTTGAGGGAGTAAATAACTTTGTAGGTGTAGGCGTTTTAGTTGTTGGCGCCATTATCGTATACCGCGGCTGGTGGGCTCTGACGCCTGGTTCATTAGCGGCCTTTGTTATGGTGATGGGAAGCGTCTACAAGCCGGTCAAAGACCTAACAAAAGGTTGGAACGGATTTATGGACTCACTGCCTGCTGCAGAACGTTTTTTTGAACTTCTAGATCAGAAGCCTGAAACACCCGACCCTGCGGACGCCCAGGACTTTTCTCTTGAGAAAGAATTGATTGTTTCAAATCTCTTCTTTACATACCGTGACGATAACTCTGAAGATACTTCGGTCCTTCAAGGAGTAACTTTCTCTGCGCCAGCTGGGTCTTTGGTTGCTATTGTTGGAAAAACTGGTGCCGGCAAAACGACTCTAGTCGACCTTTTGGTGCGTTTCTACGACCCCGAAAGCGGAAGCATTACGGTCGATGGAATGGATTTGAGGAAGATTAAGCGTCGTTCCCTTACACAGAATATCGCGGTGGTGTCTCAAGAGCCTCTCCTCTTCGAAGGGAGCATCAGAGACAATATCAAGTATGGAAATCCCCTGGCTGATGATTTCGCAATCGAGAAGGCAGCCGAGGCGGCCTACGTAACAGAATTCT
>DKAI01000116.1 GCA_002450755.1 Deltaproteobacteria bacterium UBA6930 | reverse complement strand
AGAGCGGACACGACCATATTAGGCACGTCGACAAGCTCGGCAATTCGTAGGTCTACCGCTACACTACATATCGCGTAGGCTTGCTGGTCCGTGTAGCCTCGGGTTGATACCAAATGATCAATCATATTTAAAAGAGCGTTCTTAGCTGCAAGAGTCACATTTTCAGAGTGAGCTACACCATCTCGAGTATACGATTGCCCCGTGGTCGCAAAGAAACGTCGAGGGGCTGCATATTCTGGAGGTGCAAAGTAATCCTCGCAAAAATATTGGACATCGTTAATTTTTCGAGCCTTAGCTTCTCCTTTTTTCAATGTAAACGACCCAAAAAATGTCGCTCCCATTTCAACAGCTGTTCCACAACTCTCATTATCACCCTGAGCAAAATGGGCATCCCCTACTGAAAACAAAGCGCCCGGCACGTACACAGGAATACGAACAACAGTACCTGCTGTAAGTTGTTTGATATCAAGATTGCCTCCGCACTCATGAGGAGCAATCGTTCTCATCGCAGCTCCTGCGATCCCTTTCTCTCCAGGGACAGCTGATGCAGGATCTGGCAGGAGCACAGCTCCACCCTTCTGCGCTAACGCCTTCTCTCGTTCTTCGATTCCCTGCATAAGTTCCAGTGAAGGTGCATTACCAATAACTCCCATGAAAGGAGCCCCCGGAAGACACACCCCCGGCAAATCTTGCGAACGTGCCAGACCGTCTTGAATATCCCAGCGGACAATATAAGGCTTGGTAAATTCTTCTCGGAGAAAACCGAAGCCGGGAACTTGTACCGTAAAGCCAAATGGCTCAGGGGTCACTTCAAGTACTCGAACCTCAAGAATATCCCCAGGTTCTGCACCTTTAACAAAAATCGGACCTGTTAAAGGATGAACCAAATCAAGATTGCACTCTCCAACACTCTGAGCAGTACTGGAAGGCCCGATTTGTCCATCAAACGCGTCTCGAGTTTCAATTCCTACTACTTGACCCGGTGCAACAGAAGCTACCGGCTCGACTTCTGGGTGCCATCGGTTGTGACCCTTAGTCGGCTCATCGGCTAATGACTTAGTCCTGTCGATTTCGACGTAAATATCGTTTTGCAAAATCTACTCCCGCTCTTTGTTAACGCTTGAATTAATAGCCTCTTCCATCGAGTCAACCAATTTGTGGATATTCAAAATCAAATGTTTCATTTTCCAACCGTCCGCTTCGCGAACAAAATCACAATCATAATTAGCGCCAAGCCACTTGTTCTTCTCAATATCGTTTTCGCGAATAGTAAGAAGTTCCCAGAGCCACCAAAAGCCATGCGCACTCTTGCGATCATCGGAGATTTCAATTAATGGAGAAACCGGAAAATGCAAGGACCAAACAATCTCTTCGCGCCCGATCCTCGCTAGCTCCGAAAGAATCTGATCTTTTCCTTCAAATCGACCGAAACCTTCACATTCCCACACGGCATCTTCCGTAAAAAGATCTTTAAATATTTCAGGATCATTATATTTGTCTCCACCCCTTGCGTATTTTGCAACTACATCTCGGATTTTTTCTTTCGCGATGAGCCACTCTATCTGTGAAGAAAACTCGGTCACTTCTTATATCCTACGACATCACCGTGATCGGCAATAAACCGTCTTTCCTCAAAACTATGAGGAACATTTACATTTCCATCGTAAAGTTCAACGTTGGGAGAAATCTCAGCAACCATCAAAGCCAAGCAATAAAGACGAGAACCGGCTTCGCTTAATTCTCCAAACTTAAACCGATCTACATAATCAAGAATATTCTCTAAGTGAGGTACAATAGCTTGGTAAAAAGAAATGATCTCCTCTGGTTTTGAGGACAACCGCTTCTCCCAACGTGCGTTCTGCGTTGACAGTGACCAATCATCTACCCAATTTTCGATGGATTCAAAACCGTCCGGAAGATTCTTCACTAGCTATCCTTATTCAAATATTTTTCCAAAACATGATAACCATGACGAACAAGGACTTCCTCATCTTGCAAAAGCATGAAATCCTTAGCTCCAGAGAGGAGTGAATTAAAAGTCCCCTCCATCGTCGCGGTATCTTCAAGCCACGCGTTTCTTTGGAGTACGATTGCATGCTCTAATGCCCAGCGTTCACTATGCGTCCTGGGTTCTCTCACATAATACCGCCCTTCCCACAAACAACGGTCATATCCCATAGGCCAAAATTGATGTGTAAACCAAATACCTTCCGCGACATGCAAAAGCCAGTTGGGAAAAAACACGCTCAACTCAAAAGAGAAGTCATCTCGACCTTCGTCGTTTATTGTTTGTGGCAGTGTTGTTCCAGCCACATTTCCTACCAACGAACCTCGTGCTTTTCTCTGAGAAATAGCAGCGACCGCGGGCGAATCTTTCGGCGGATTAAAACAAATCGCCGCCGTTCGATGATCTCCGTATAACTTCACCATTTGGAGACCAGTCGAGAACGTTCCTGGAAAAGAACCTGCGTGAATAGTATTCACATGATAGGCCTCAGAAAATGCATCCACCCCAATTTTCCAATTGCAATTTAAAACAGTTCGATAGGTAAAGTTGTGAGTGAGTTCGTTGTAAGGATAGCCAGAAAAATGAGTACCCATAGACGAAAGAAAGTCAGCAAGACCAACAGTGGGAGACGTCTCAAGGTTGACAAAAACAAAACCTTCCCAGACATCGCATGAGATCTCTGAAAGACCATTTTCATCCTTACGGAAACACGTATCAAACAGCTTCTCCTCCTGGACACCAATCAGTCTCCCACGATCGTCATAGGACCAAGCATGAAACCTGCACGTAAAAACTCGTTTTTTTCCCAGTTGCTCAACGTCATGCTCCGGAACAACTACCGTGTTTCCTCTATGCGAACAGGTATTATGGAAAGCTCGAATATTATGATCTTTCCCTCTAATCAACAGAATGCTCGTGTTAGCAAAGTCAAGCCGTCGCAGCTTATAGCATCCAGGCTCCGGCAGTTCTTCTTCCCTCGCCACACACAGCCAAACTTTCGAAAATATATGTTCAACTTCTTTTTCGTATACCTCTTTTGATATACATGATTCCGTCGACACCGGACCGGTCCCTAACCACGGATATTCTTTAGCCCACCGATTTAAAACAACGTCTTCGGCCATACTTTTAACCTTTCACGCGCTTTGCAATAGATACCGTACAGGGTTTCCCAACAACCTGCCCAGACTCGTCAAAGTCTCCGTACTCTGCCTTAAACAGATCCATACCCCATTCTCTAGGTTGCGAGTCAAACCACAATTTAGTGTGGCCACAGTAGTACAAAACATCTTTTTTACCGAACGTCCAATCCTTACTTCGACTAGTTACTCCAAAATTAACAGGATGCCTACCCGAAGAGGCAGACTTCCCTTCTTGTAACATTCTGCCCCCGCTAGGGCAGTAAGAAAGTTTAAAGTGGTACGCCTGATCATCTTCTACACAGGTAAATTCATAACCATGCGAGCGAAGAAACATCGCATAAGTCTCAGCTAAGAGTGCTGGATCTTTATCCCTAAAATTCTCAAGCACCGGTCTCCAGAGTTTTTCTCCTACATATCGCCAGGACGCTTCGACCGCTTCTTCCCCCAGTCGCTCATTAATAAAATCTAAAAATGCTGCAGCCATATCTCCATATAAATCGTGAATTGGACGTCCTTCATCCCAAACCTCATCCACTGCTCGAAGTGCCTCTTCGGTACGGCCATCTCTGATGGCCGCTTTTGCTCTGTCGCGAGCTGTTTCCATCCAGTCATGTCTTAGGGACATTTGTTCCTCCTGTGCGATTGTAATTCGCAGAGCGATGTATTCGTGGATTTTTGGTTAAACCTTTATCTTTTTTAAAAATCGAAATAGCCGTGCCAAAATTGCCAGAGTTCTGACCGTAATTCTTAAAAGTTAAAAAGCCTTATATATCAATGATTTACGGGAGACATTGAATTCTCCAAGGAATAACTAGAAAGTTCCAGGATGCTTTCTTTTAAAGCTATGCGATTTTCACCCCTACTCTCTCCCCAAAACTCCTTCGGTTGTGTTACGAAAAGGGAATGAAACCAGCTCCCTTCGCTTACTATCAACCGGACTCGATTGAAGAGACGACTTCCCTACTTGCCGAACACGGCGACGATGCGAAGATCCTCGCGGGCGGCCAAAGCCTGATACCAATGATGAACTTGAGACTTGCCCAGCCGGCAGCCCTTATAGACATCTCGAAAGTCCCTGGAATTGCCAATGCTGAAGTTAATGGCGAAATCCGGATCGGCACGATGTCACGACAAGCAAACGTACTCGATTCGCCAGAGATCCAAGGAGCGGCACCACTTATCCCGGAAGCCCTAAAATGGGTAGGCCATGCCGCAAATCGCAACAGAGGAACATTCGGGGGAAGTATCGCACACGCTGACGCGGCAGCCGAATTGCCGGCAGTGCTTCTAGCTCTCAGTGGTGAAGTTGTCGCAAAGAGCGTGTCTGGTGAACGACGGATCGGAGCTGATGATTTTTTTGAATCTTATCTTACGACTGCACTATCTAGCGATGAGCTCCTTTGCGAGGTTCTAATACCAATACCTGCTCCCGATACAATCTGGGGGTTCACAGAATTTGCCCGTCGACACGGAGATTTTGCTTTGGCAGGGGTAGCTTTTACCGCGCAACTTAGCGACGGCAAAATTAGTGCCGCGAAAATTGCGCTACTTGGGGTAGCCGATCGTGCAATCCGCGCGGTTAATGCCGAAAACGCCTTAAACGGCCAGTCGATACCTGACCCCGCGACTTGCAGGGAAATTGGATCGTTGGCCGCAGTAGAATTGGATCCGCCCTTTGATCAACACGGCTCCTCAGAATATCGTAAAGATTTAGCCGCAACTTTAGTTTCCCGGGTAATAGACCAAGCATTCGAAGAGAGGAAAATTTCGTGAGTACCAAACCCGTAGAAGGATTACAGGCTATTTCCGTAACCGTTAACGGAGAGGACTACACCGCTCTTGCCGAACCAAGAATGCTTTTAAGCGACTTTCTTCGTCACGAATGTGGTCTCACGGGAACACACGTAGGTTGCGAACAAGGAGTCTGCGGCGCGTGTACTGTGCGTGTCGATGGAGCCATTGTCAGGTCATGCCTGACTTTCGCTATTTCCGTAGCCGGTTCAAAGATCGATACGGTCGAAGGTATGGCTAAAGCGAACGAGCTTCATCCCGTGCAAGCCGCTTTTCAAGAAGAGCACGGCCTGCAGTGCGGTTTTTGTACTCCTGGATTTCTCTTGACCGTTCAGGACCTACTTGAAAAAATCCCCAGCCCTACGGACCAAGAAATTCGGGAGCACCTATCCGGAAATGTCTGTCGCTGCACCGGCTATCAGGGAATTATGGCTGCAGTTAGAAGTGCAGCTCAGAAAATGCAAACCTAGCCCGAAAGGTCATCGTGATAGAACCATACAATGCGGTCGGTCTAATCCCTACAGTGTGGGGAATTCAACGACGAGAAGAAATTCTTCGCAACATCGAACACCATTCTCATATGATCAAGGCTGCCACCTGGCTCGCAGGCCTCGACCTACCTGTTCGCTTGGTGGCAATTCCTGAGGGCGCACTCCAAGGGTTCAACGACGAAGTCCTTGACGAAGATCACGTGGACTACGCAAAAACTTGCGCGATCGACTTACCAGGCCCCGAATCGGACGCATTGGGAGCAATCGCACGCGAGTATGAAATCTTCATAATCGCTCAAGCCAAAGCAAAGCATCCGGAAGTCGAAGATCGTTTTTTTAACGTTGGTTTCATTATCGACCCGTCAGGTGAAATAGTTCTAAAGCATTACAAAGTTGCTCCGCTCTATCCTGTGGAGCACTCGGTATGCCCCCACGATATTTTTGACTGGTGGGTTGAGAGATATGGGCGAACCTTGGATGCCTTTTGGCCAGTGGCCGACACTGAGATCGGACGCATCGGAATCATGATGGCAAATGAGGGCTCCTATCCAGAACATGCTCGCGGTCTTGCGATGAACGGAGCAGAAATAGTCTACCGTGCTTCAATTCCCCATCCGGCAGCATCGAGTGATTTTTTCGAAATCCAAAGTCGAGCACGCGCGCTCGATAACAATTTTTACGTGTTGTCGCCCAATATGGGTACCTACTATCTAACTGCAGACTCCGAAACGCCTATCGACACGTTCGGGGGAAAATCGTTCATAATCGACTACCGAGGACAGGTGGTCGGGCGTCAGGAATATGGTGGAGTTTCAACGAGCGTATGCGGACCAATAAATATCGAAGCCTTGCGTCAGCATCGCGCCCGATCACCTTGGACTAATTGGATGAAGGACCTTCGAACTGAGATGATTCAACTCATATACGAAAAATCGATATATCCGAAGAATCTCTACCTAAATCGAGAGCCAATGAAACATGCGGAATACAAGAAGGAAGTGACTCAGAAGCAAATAGATCTAATGCATGACCGAGACATTTGGAAGAAGCCAAGTAAGTAGTAGGCCGCCGCAAAAGTATTCGCAAATCTGTTAAACCTTTTAAGTTGGCTATGCCCTAAGATAAGGACCGGAGTAGATGTCATTAATCGTTTCTTCACATCCTCTTGCCTGCCACTACCTTTCCATACTAAGAAACAAAGATACAGATCCGACTTCTTTTAGAACTACCACTAATAAACTTTCTCAAATTTTGATTGTGGAAGCCACGAAGGAACTACCTCTAAAGCCTTATCCTTTATCTACCCCGCTTGAAAATACTCAAGGGAAATGCCTGTCAGAACAAATCATTGCAGTGCCGATTCTAAGGGCAGGCCTCGGCATGTTGGACGCTGCTAAGGAAATTATTCCAAACATTCAGGTTGGTTTCATTGGCGTCCAACGTGATGAATCGACCGCTAAACCCGAATCTTATTACTCAAAATTTCCTGACCTTTCAAACGGCCACGTGCTGATATTGGAACCTATGCTCGCAACAGGTGGCTCTCTTTCATGGGCCTGCGAAAAACTAAAACACTCAGGTGCTAAAAAGATTACTGCAATTTGCGTACTTGTAGCATCTCCAGGAGTCGAACGCGTCAACCGCGACCACTCTGATATTTCTATTATTGCTGCTGCTTGCGACGAGCAGTTGGACGACAGACACTTCATTGTACCCGGTCTAGGCGACATGGGTGATCGCCTCTTCGGGACCGATTAGGCTGCTCATTCATTACAGGGAACTGGACCTAAGCTTCAGTACTCATTGACTGAAATCCGATTTTTAAAATGTCAAAGTGTTAATTCCGTTTGTAAAAATCTAGGGACTCGAGCCGAGCAGCAATATCCTGGCCAGCCGTTTGGGTATCCACATTTTTATCAATATCTCGCACAACGCCTTCTCGATCTATATAGTACGTCCACCTGCGCGCATAGAGGCCACCAAAACCGATAACGCCGTATGCTTCAGCAATTTTTTTTTCAGGATCAGAGAGTAAAACGTGTGCACTTCCAAGTGCCTCAGAAAACTCTTTGTTCTTCTGCGGATCATCGAGGCTTATCATAAATATTTCTGCATCAAAGTTTTTTAATAAATCGGCACTGTCACGCAGCGCTACCAATTCATTAGTTCAGCCCGGAGTAAATGCTTTTGGAAACCAAGCCAGTACAATTTCTTTTCGGCCTTTATAATCTGACAACTTATGAACCGTTCCATCAGATCCCAAGAGTTCAAATGGCGGTGCATCGGAACCTACCTCAAGACCTTTCGCACCTGAAGGCAGAGCGAAAAGTGATAAAAACGCTAACCCTCTCATCACCCTATTGAAACAATTTGATTTCCAAGGACCTCCGCTGCCGTTTTTTTTCATCAGATCGATTTTCCTTTATTTGCAGATTTCATTCAACAAATTGTAATCTGGCTCAATTCCGGGGGTGGCATTTAGGGGAATTAAAATAACGTGATTTGCTCCCGCTTTGCGTTGAGAATCTAAACGCTCGCGTATCTCTTTAACGTCTCCCCATGCTACGAGGTGATCGATTAAACGGTCACTCCCGTCATTTTCAAAATCTGCAGGCTCGAGCCCCTGACCTAGCCATTCCCGCCTATAGTAATCAAGCGAAACATAATACTTAACAGCTTTACGTGCTATTTTTCGTGCCAACACCGGGTCCCCGCAGGCGAGAACAAATTGTCCGACATGAAGCTTTTTGTCTTTGCCTAAAACTTTCCTTGCGTAAGTCGTATGCTTTGAAGTCATGAGATAGGTAAGTGCGCCATCTGTTCTTTGAGCAGAAAATTCAAGAAGCCGAGGACCGTGCGCTGCTACAAACAAGCGAGGAGGAGTCGGAGGTTTTACCATTTCAATTGAAGCGATTTCCATTTCGTCAAAATATTGCCGCAACTTCTGTAGGGGAGGTATCCATTTATATCCTCGTGTAGCACTGGCGCCAATATTCGAAACTCCTAAACCAAGTTCAAATCTTCCATCTGACAACTCAGCTAAGGTCCGACTACCTGCAACCATGGAGCTGGCGTCGCGAACGTAGACATTGGCAATGCCGGTGCCGATCCGCAGCGTCTCGGTATTCGCAAGCAAGGCACCCGCCGTTGAAAAAGGCTCCCTCCCCAACAATTCCGGAAGCCAAAGAGTATGGACACCGCAACCTTCGAGCCTCTTTGCATATTCAAGAAGGGAGGCACCGTCCATCTTATCTGTAAAAAAAAGAACTCCGGTCTCTTCAACATTTTCCATCTAGGACCCTTTTCTTTAAAAACATACAATTTTCGATACAACACTAACTCTACAAAGGTTAGAATATTTTAGGAGGTAGAATGAGTTACGACAGTATAGAAGTTGAAAATAACGATGGTGTGTCAACGATATTTCTAAACCGTCCAGAAGTTCGGAATGCCTTTAATCAATCGTTGACCGATGACCTGCAACTTGCCTTGGAAACCGCAGCGAAAGAAGCTGAGGTTCGTGTAGTCATTATTACTGGTAAAGGGAAAGGCTTCTCAGCAGGCGCGGACTTAGTTGATCGCAAATCGCGCTGGTCAGGAGCCGAAGAAAGCCTTCTTAAGGGTTTCTTGCCTTCCATAGAAACCATTATGCATATGCCAAAACCGGTTATCAGCGCCGTCAATGGTGCCGCCGCGGGAGTAGGAGCGGCCTTTGCACTCGCTTCTGATCTCTCCATAATGAGCGAGAACGCCTACCTACTTCTTGCGTTCAGCAATATCGGACTTGTTCCAGATGGAGGTTGCCACTGGCTTTTAGCCCGCACAGTAGGACACAAAACGGCCTACCAGATTGCGGTTGAAGGCGAACGCGTAGCCGCTTCTCGATGCCTTGAACTGGGTCTTTGTAATCGAGTAGTACCCGATGATGAACTAATAAGTGAAGCACATAGGTGGGCGAAACGTTTGGCAGAGAGAGCCCCTTTAGCAATGGCCTACACAAAGTCCATCATGAGAAATGCAATGGAAACTGATTTTAAATCGAGCTTCGGCCTAGAAGGTATCCGTCAAGACCAATGCATCGTAACCGAAGATCACCGAGAAGGAGTCGCTGCATTTAGAGAGAAGCGTCGACCAAATTTCAAAGGTTTATAGGAGAAAATTTTCATGTCTTATGTGTCTGGAGAAGCAGGTAATATTTTTTACGAAGAATCTGGCGAAGGTCGACCAATTGTTTTCGTGCATGGTTGGGCTGCAAACCATACATTTTGGGAGCCCCAGATAACGTCGTTATGCGACGAGTTTCGAACAATCGCTATCGACCTTCGAGGACATGGACGTTCCGACAAGCCTTCACGAGGGTACGCTTTTGATGACCATTGCAAGGACTTAAAACGACTAATGGAGGAACTCAAGGTTGAAGACGCGACGTTAATGGGTTGGTCGACAGGTGGTGGGATCGCTACAAAATACGCAGCCACCATTAAAGATCACATTATCCAGTTGGGTCTCGTGGGACCTACGTCCCCACGTTTCGTTTCTAGCCCTGATTATATTCATGGAGTTCCTTTGGAAGCTGTGAGAGCTATGATCGACGAGGAGCTCCGAGATCGACCTGCCAGCCGCAGACGAGCTGCGGAGTGGACCTTCCACAAGTTACCAAGTATGCAAATGCTGGACTGGGTGTGGATGAACCTCATGCAAACGCCTGGGTTTGTCGGAATTAAACTCCTAGAGGAACTAATACGTGAAGACTTGACAGATCTACTTTCGGAAATCGAGGTACCTACGGGAATCTTCCAGGGGCGCCACGATGAATTTACCCCCCCGGGCGGGGCCGACTTTATGGCCGAGCGTATAAAAGACTGCGAGGTCATCATGTTCGAAGCCTTGGGGCACGCGGTTCACCTCGAAGATCCCATCTTCTTCAACAAAATGCTTAGACGTTTCTTGGAAATTTAAGAGATCACATGTTAAAACAACCCGAGAGCAGTGCCGAGGTAAACTCAATCCTAGAAAAATACGTACATGGTTGTGTTAGTGCGAATGGAAGCCTAATTAGGGAGGTATTTCATCCCGAGGCACAACTCTTCGGAAAGTTTGAGGGGAAGACTGTTACATTCGCTATAGAAGCGTGGATTGACCGTCTTACCGGAAACCCTAAACCTGCAAACGACGCGAAGATATCGGAACCTCCGGAAGACGGAATCGAATGGACGATTGACCATTTAGTCTTCGATGAAAACATTGCCCACGCTACAGTCGTATCAAGATTCCTTAACGTATGGTACCGAGACCATATGACTTTGCTTCAAACTGAAGACGGTTGGAAAATTGTTAATAAAACATTCACATACGAAAAGGTTTAGTTACGTTAATATCGCCTCGGCTCTTCTCGGTTTTGCTTGGTGTTTCTTGCACATCGCTTGCAATGACGAGTACAAGATAATAGATGACCACGCTGGCACCTGGCAGTCGACTCTGCGGGGCCACTACCAGGTCTCTATCTACCCTTCCAACCCTCCAATAAAGCTAGGCCAGATCCATAGCTGGATTGTCGAGTTTCGCGATTCTGACAATCTACCCACCACACCCGATCATATTTCCGTAAGCGGCGGCATGCCTTCACATAAGCACGGCCTTTCTACAACTCCGAGAGTGACTGAAATGCTGAATGAAGGAAGATTTCGAATTGACGGGGTAAAATTCCACATGCCGGGAGACTGGGTATTGAACCTAGGAATCACCGGTCCACCTGGACAAGACATACTTCAACTTGATCTTCTTGTAGAACCTTAGACCAAATTTTCTCCGATAGACGCTACTACTCTTTCCTTTTTTATTTATAAACGGACAGCTTTCTGATCATGAACGTCGAAAGACATGAAATTACGAAAGACACTACGATAATCGGTCCAGTCGGAAAATCGAAAATCACGGCGGTAAAGATTCCATAAACAACGGCCAAAACTCCCACCGTCCACGCGACGAAGTGAGGGCGCGGCGAGTTAACAGCCGCCAACGCGGGTAAGATTAAGCTCGAGAAAACGATATAAACTCCCGTTAATTGAACAGATGAAGTAACTGCGACACTAAACAATAGATAGAACGCAATCCCACTTCGCCAGCCAGGCTTCAAAAACCAAATAGACAGAATAGCTACATAAATGGGCAGGTGTATCGCAATATCATTCCAAGTAACGAACAACAATTGACCGGAAAGCAGGTCCCGCATTTCGTCGCCACCGTGAGGATGATCAGCCAAGGCCAAGATTGTAAGAGATGCTGCAACGACAAAGGAGCAGCCGATTATAGCTTCCTGATATCCAGGCGAATTACGCTCAATTCTCCGAAAAAATAAGCCTGCTACAATCGCGCTAGATAAGGCAGCTAGCTGAACAATAACTTCAGACGGGTGCTCGAAAAACAAATGAGCGATGACCAGACCTAGGCCCGCAATCTGCGCCACCGCAAGGTCAATAAAAATTATCCCCCTCTTCAACACTTCGATTCCAAGGGGCGCGTGAACTAGTGCAACCATAACACCAGCGACTAGCGCCGGCGCCAAAACTTCCGAAAGTTCTACACTTAAAACCACAATCGTTTACCTAGAGTTGTTCATCTTAATTAACCAAAAGGTCGATCATTCTGTCGTACAAAGAAAATAAATCCTCGCTGTGGACATCACCTCCGATGGTATAGGGTAAAACTTTCTCGGGAACACTAATCTTATCAGATAACCATTGGCTAGGCTTTGAAGGTTCGTAGGGTGTGCGCACAATGAGATGCGGCTTATTGTCGCCAAACGTCGTAATCAGTTGTTTAAGATGTGACATTCTCGGCGGAATTCCCGGCTTATCTTCCAATGCAAGAGTTGACTCAAGCCCTAACCATTCAAACATGTAACTCATATTTTTGTGGTGGGGAATCACCACCTTAGCTCGAATCGTTTCAGCTTTCTTTTCCCATACAGGAATAGCTTCCCGCCAACGAGACTCAAACTGATTATACCTCTGCTGATAGAAGGCTTTACCTCCTACATCGATTAGCCCTAGGCGCTTATGGATTTCTTCAGCCACAAGTAAAATATTGAAGGGGTTTAGATGAACGTGCGGATTACCCTCAGCATGCATATCGCCCAAGCTACGGTCAAGCCGATCAGGCTTCTCTATCGTTTCCACAAAATCGGCGGCCATCAAATGCCCTAGCTTGTTCCTTTGAATATCGGCACTACCTCTTCTCAAGAGAATTGGTAGCCATCCGACCTCTAAGCTTGCTCCAGAACAAACCAACAGCTCCGCCTTCCTAATTTTCGCGAGCATGCTCGGCCTTGCCCTTACATAATGCGGATTCTGCCGAGCAGTCGTGGCCGAGAACACTTTTACTTTCTCGCCACCAACTTCACTTACAAGTGCTGCCCATTCAGGCTCACACGCAAAAACCCTTACGGGCTCCTCCGCTCGGGAGGGCGAGCGGAGGAGAGTCGTGCAGAGAAAAATCGATAGAAATATACCGACAGTTCTATACATCAAGTTTTCTCCTAGTACTTATGAGCGCCGTGTGCGCCGAAGCTCATTATGTATTGGAAAATGAATTGATCATCGCTATAGCCGGAGGCCAAATTCTCTCTGTTAAATTGAATTCGCATTCGACTAAATTCGCTGTTTGTCCAATCCAACATTGCAGAGAACGTCGACGGCTCAAATCCTTGCGAGTCAAAAGAACTGCCAACTAACCCTAAAGGCACATCAGGTTGGTCTAGTTGGCCATAGCGCAATCCTAGGCGCCATTGAGGCTTAAACTTGTAAACCGCCTGTGCATACCATCCTTCAAGAGTATCATCAAAAGCGACTGCACCCGTTCCCTCTTCCGAGTCAGCGTATGTTCCTTTTTCATCGCGCCAAAAATACTCACCCTGAAGAATCAACTCGCTTGTTTTCGGATTTCCTGTTGGTGCCCACGTGTAACGTAAATCCGCAACATATAAGTCGGTGTCTCCAACAAACGACTGGGCTCCTTCTTCTGTATTTCTCCCGCCATAAGCCTTTCCAGACAGAAGAGAACCTCCGAGTCGCCAGTTCTGGTTTTCGCCTATATCTCCGCCTACGCGTGCAAATAACGACCAGGCATCTATGCCTTCGCCGTCAGATCCTCCGAAAGGAAAATCATCTCCACGAAACACTCCACCACCGATCTCACTATAGAAATCCGTAGGGAGTAAATAGGAGACCTCTACACCGTCATCGTTAAAGATTCCATTTAAAAACACTCGATATGGAAGAGGTCGATCGGCAAAGTCATCGGTGTGGACGTGATGTTCATTCAAATACCCGAGAGTCCACAACGCACGACCGGCCTTTACTGTCAAACCTTCAAACAATCCGAGTCCTGGAAGTGTCTGAATATATGCCTCTTCCAGCTCCACTTTATCTTCACCATCTTCGCGGACTAACGCGGCTGTCAAGCTGCCAAAGAACTTATCGTCAACATTTGCAGAAAAGTTCAATTCGGAATGAGAAATTCCCACACCCTCACGACCACGTTCGCCCTCGTGACCAATTCCAAATCCGGGGATCTCGCCGGTGTCTTCCGTGAATCTTGCGAATCTACCATTCAAAACTACGCCAATTGAAGGGTTGAAATCTCGACCGAAAACTTTTCGCTGGGTAGTGGTATTTGCCAACACCGTTGAGCCGTTAGTTGACGTTTCACCTTCTTCGATCTTCGCAATTCGAGATTCCAATTCGAGGATTCGACTTTCATAGGAAGACCTAATAGCCTCTATCTCCGCTCGGATAGCCGATGCTGCATCTCCTGAGTCAGCCCTCGAGATACCGCCAATCGGTACTACCAGTAAAGCTGCGAAGACTATTCGTATTAACATGTTCATTACAAACTCCTTAATTTAATACGCTTAAAAGTCGTCCCCAAATGAGAAACGCTTCTCTACGCATTAATTTCTTACAGTGATTTAATTTTTAAATTAAACAGATACTTCGATAAACGGAGGGGCACGGGAGTCCGTCCCATCTCGAAAGATCAAGGCAAAATCAATCGACGTGTACCCTATCGAAAGGGATGGATCGGGTACAAAATCAACTCTCAGCGGCAAAAGCGGAGAGGCGCCAAGTTTTACATTCTCACCAAAACAGTTTGTGGGACATTCACCTTCGCTATGCGAATGCTCCTCGCTATGCGAATGCTCCTCGCTATGCGAATGCTCCTCGAATAACACCTCTACGGTGTGTACGAGGCTGGCTCCCTGAAGGCACACTACGGCCCATACTGTAATGACAGCTAGAATTTTGTGATGCAAACCGGGGCTCAACACAATATTTGGCCTCAAATTTTACCTTATTCTTTCTAGTCGGCACTGTGGCCGAGAACGCTATATACAAGATTCACCCAATAACTGCCACCTACAGGGATTGCATCGTCGTTAAAATCA
Organism: Deltaproteobacteria bacterium UBA6930; assembly: GCA_002450755.1. Lineage (GTDB taxonomy): Bacteria > Myxococcota_A > UBA9160 > UBA9160 > UBA6930 > UBA6930. The sequence continues at coordinate 19,961 of DKAI01000116.1, read as the reverse complement.
AAGTGAGGACTATGCAGGAGACAGCCTCCAGACCCAGGCCCGTTTCCAATAAAGGCATAGCAGCCTGGCTTCTCCTGGAGCATGAAGCCAAAATCTTCTGAACCCGTAACCATTTCTATATTGGAGTCAACCGCGCTATCGCCACATACATCTCTAGCAGCGGCAAGCGAAAGCTGTGTCTCCTGTGGGGAATTCAAAGTGGCAGGATACCTTCTTTCATACTGGAAACTAATTTTGCAGCCATTCGAGCTACATAACCCTTCCGCCACTTCGAGCATCCTATCTGCAATAAGGGACTGCACGGCTTTTGAGAACGTCCTGACAGTACCTCCAAGTTCTACTATCTCCGGAACAACCGCCCAAGCCGTACCCCCATGGAAGCGGGTAACTGATAGAACAGCAGGATCAATTGGTTTAACGTTTCGCGAAACTATCGTTTGCCAAGCCATCACGATCTGCGAAGCTACCTGAATTGGATCACGGACCAGATGCGGCAAGGCAGCATGCCCTCCCTTTCCAGTGATTTCCGCTTTGAAGGTATCTAGAGCAGCCATAATCGGGCCCTCCCTCGTCGCCATCTCCCCTACCGGCAACCCAGGCCAGTTGTGAATCGCAAATACCGATTCAACCGGAAACCTTCGGAAGAGTCCGTCCTTCATCATAGCTTCTGCCCCCGCCTCACCTTCTTCAGCAGGTTGAAAGATAAAATGAATCGTCCCATCGAAATCTTTTCTTTGCGCGAGGCACTCCGCAGCGGCGAGAAGCATCGTTGTATGTCCGTCATGACCACAAGCGTGCATCACCCCATCCACCAAGGATTTGTGGCCGAAGTCATTGAGCTCACTAAGTGGCAGTGCATCCATGTCTGCTCTTAACCCAATCGCTCTTTTCCCGGTACCGCATTGCAGGGTACCGACAACACCAGTCTTCCCGAGTCCTCTTTCGACATGAATCCCGAACGATTGAAGTTGCTTCGCTACAAAGTCAGAAGTTCGATGTTCTTGATAGGCAAGTTCGGGATAGGCATGAATTTCCCTTCGCCAATTCGTGTATTTTTCATGGTTCGTTTCAATTTCTTTGATGAGTTCCACAAGTCGACCTTCTTTCCCTGTTCGTCACGCTTACTATGGACAACAGTCAGTCAGCGCATCTTCTAAGTCCCATCCAACCGACGACGCTCCGCTCGCGTAAATTCGACAAAGTTCAACCGTCTTTACCTTATTGGCTTCACTGAGAAGGTCCAAGGCTTCAGATACTTCCTTCTGCGCAGCAACACAGTTGGTTTCTACCGACCACGCCTTCAAATTTCCAAGTGATTTTTCCCCAATGCGCGAATTATTGCGGCATTCCTTCAAGGTAATAGATGAAGCAGCGCGCTGAATTCCTGACAAAGAAGTATTGATCGCGTTTGAGATTTCACTGCAAATCGCAAAACACGGGCTTGAGCTAACTAGAGATGCGATAAGTACTGACCGAAACATCATCCCTACCTCTACCCCCACGGAGCGATATTCACTCCAGCTTCTCACCCGCAAACACTAGACGACCTGCCGCATTTTGCGCGTTTACTCGAGCAAGAACCTCTGGACTTAAATTGATAGATCTGTACGTCGGGAAGCGTCCTTCTAAAATTTCAGGTCTTAAATGAAATTTCTTCGGATCTCGGATCAAAACTTGACTCTTCGCGTTATTCCTATTCCAACGACGGCGCATAAAATCGGGATTGAAAAGCGTTTCTTTTTCTTCTTTCGTCCATTCCGCCAAGGCCATTGAGTCGTGAGCGCTGTAAGTCACGAGGTCTAACCTTACATCCCAGTAAGCGCTATGTGGATTAGTGTAGCCGTGGCCATCGGGGAGATTTGGGTTTTGGCGTTCACCCATCCGTACCTGTATCGCTAAGAGCTCTCCCTCTCTATCGTAAGTTTCTATTCTAAGAGGAAAGAAGTAGTGTTGATCAACCCAATACACTACACGACCAATCCGATACTTAGGCAACCAGTCCCCCCTTGGAACTGCTGTAACCACAAATGTATCTATTCCATCATCTTTGCGGTAATGAGGATAGTCATCTCCCATCATTCTGATTTTACTTGCCTCTTGCTCGTAAAACCTACCTCCAGCGCGAGCAAGAGTAAGCATCGGCCGATTACTCGGAAACCTCACAGTGCTGTAAAGAATGTCGGAGCCAATAAGAGTCCATTCAAACTCCCATGCCTCTAGACCCACGATATCATCGAACGTTTGAACCGAATTCGGAAACTGAGCATCTCGACGCGGAGGGGGCTGGCGTCGAACGCGCCTAAGACTGGGTGAATATACGAAAAAATCGAGCTTAGTCGGCTCATCGCGACCCGTCCTGCGAAGATGCCAGACCTGCTGTTCCCCTTCACTTTTCGGAGGATAGGTGTAGTAGTAGTTCCATCTTTGGAACACGTCGCCCGGCGATCCGTAAATCCTCGCTTCAGGACCACCTTCTGAACCTACGTTATCAATCATCCCCAAGGTAATACCTTCGGTCAGGTAACCCTCCTTCGTCACCGACCCATAGCAATCTGCCAGCATATGTGCCCAGCTCGCCACATGATTGAAATTCATAAGTCGATAACCGATCTCCTCAGCATTCAAGGGCGAGGTGAAGGGATACTTCTTTTCTGGTAAATAACCTGTAGCATCCCGGGGGCCTGGACCCTTTAAGTCAGCGCGCTCCAAGGCCTCTTGACTAATCTCATTGGCCGACTTCCAAGTCACCTCGGCCGCATTAACTGATGCGCCAATCAGAAGGCACAAAAAAATTGGAACTATGCGACGTTCAAGATTTTTAGAACTCATAAATAAATCCAATCCCAATATTGTCATAGCGTCTATACCCGCCAAATAGGTCATTACCATCCCCTCCGGAGTAATTTGTATAGACTATTTTACCCCTGAGATATTGAGAGAACTCATAGCTTACTTTCACTTTGGTCTTCATTCCCTGAGAATTTCGCGTCGGCTGACTAAGATATGGAGTTAACGTTAGGCCTATTGCCAACCTGTCTCTGGTAAAACGAAACGGCCGCTTAATAAAAATAACCGGAGCCAAGGCCCATGCGTCTCCGACAGCTCCCCCAAACCCACTTCCCAGAGTGCTCTTCCAATCCTTCGTATAATACAGAGAAGGCTGAAAGATGAATGTGGTGTTATGAGGAAAGGCAAACTCGAACGCGATAGCCCCTTTGATCGTATCCGTTTCCCTCAACCCATCCACATCGGCACCTTCAAGGGCAGCCGTGTATTCATCGAGATCCGCAAAAGGCACACCTTTACTAAGCAGAGCTTCGACCCTAAGAACAACGGGTAGAGTTCCTACAATTGGAACTGACGACAGTGTACCCGCGTAATCAGCTGTGAAACCGAAATGATGAAGCCGACGATGTCTTCTCTCCAGACTTAGGTAATTAACCCCATTTTCCGTAAACCTTCCAGTAATAGAGTCGGACGGGTTTTTATCCCATGCATAGAAGTAAATCAGCCCGGCTGTCCACGCTCCAAAAGGAACATCTACACGAAACGCCAGTTGGTGCTCAGCGAAATCATTCCAGTTTGGCTTACTTCTTCGATCAACTGTGTATCCATCCGCTGTTACGTTGCCCTGAAGAAGCGTAGGGTTATGCCTAGCAACTGAGTCAGCTGGAGAATAAAGAGGTGAGTACCACGGGCTACCGTAGGTGGCATGTTCGTCGGGCTCAAACCCAGGAATCCACAGGAAGTTGAGCGAAACAGAACCCACATAGTAAGTAAGATTTGCCATCCACAGCGGAATCCTGCGTCGCTCGTAATCGCTTGATTCAAGTTGAACCGATTCCCTACCGTCCATGGGGTTGATCGCATCTATGAATCGACCGTCCATCTTTCCCCATGCGATTTGTTGCTTTCCAAGTACCAAGTCGAACTTCAGGGTTCTCAGGGAGACATATAACTCTCGGGCAATATCTTTCGAGTCCTCATAACCCCGGAGCCGTTCATTCTCCTTCGGAGCGTAAAGGCCATCGGAACCTTGAAGAGCGTAAACCGGATCATAAAGAGCGTGAAAAATGCCAGTAATTTGAATGTTGCTGTTTACTTGATAGTTTGCCTCCAGCTCAAATAGGCTCTGAAACTGCAGCCATCGATAATCCCTGTCCCGAAAACCCACGTTGTCGTGACTGCTAAGCAAGGCGTCTGAGGCAAATGTGTATGTTCCGTTAAGCGTCAAGCCTGGGACAAGCCGTTCTATTGGCCTCGTCAAATACCGGCCTCCCGGATCGAAGGTGGCCAGAAAACGGTCGAATCCCGCTAGTCGGTCCCGCATAGAAGCGGTCGCAACTTCGCCAGAAAAAGTAACTAGCAAGAGAAAACTGAGGTGCCATCCAGTTAGCCTTTGTCGGAAAAATCGAAATCCCAAAAGATGTGCCTCCTCATCAATAAGCTGCCAAAATAACATCGACACGAGGATTTTGGCGTCCAGTAGAGTGTACGACAAACGTTCTTCATAGACAGGTCTAAAGACAGAGTTCAGACAAGGAGACTGAAGGGGATAGGAACAAACCCTGAGGAGCTTATCCCTCCTCTCTTGAATTCCATCTATCCACTCCCCTTTGTGGGGCCAAAACCTATAAACAGGGTTTTTCAATATTCAAGTACGATAAGCGAGCTTCGGAGTTATAGTTTCAAGGCATCCAATCAACTTGAGAACATCTAAAGTAAAGGACCAAAATCACTATGACTGAATTCGGGATATTTGGTGATATCAAAATTGACCTTGACAGCGACTTCGTTGCCACTGCAGAGGTGCAACGAGGGCCACATAACTTCTTCGACCAACAGATGATCGCAGACCTGGCATCCGGATTTGAAGCACTTGATAACGATACCGGTTGTCGAGCAATCGTTTTATGTGCGGAAGGGAAGAACTTTTGTGCGGGCGCAAACTTCGGAAGTAAACTTGACAGTGGCGTTCCCAAGAATCTCGCGGGCAAAGGCTCGTCCGGAAAAGGAAGACATCTTTACGATGAAGCGGTGAGACTATTTAGTACCCGAACTCCTGTCGTAGGAGCCATACAGGGTCAGGCCGTAGGCGGCGGGCTCGGACTTGCACTGATGCCGGACTTCCGGGTCGCAAGCAAGGACTCTAAGTTCTCAGCGAATTTCGCGCGATTGGGATTCCATCACGGTTTCGGCCTTTCAGCGACATTGCCTCGCATAGTTGGAATGCAAAAAGCTCTTGACCTTCTATACACGGGTCGCAGAGTTAGTGGCGAAGAAGCCTTTGAAATCGGCCTGTGTGACCGACTCGTATCTAACGACTCAATCCGCACATCAGCAAAAGAGTTAGCCGCTGAAATTGCCACCTCAGGCCCCTTAGCGGTGGATTCGATTCGACAGACGATGAGGGGCGACCTCGCGGAAGCAGTACGTGATGCGACGGCGCACGAAAAAGTCGAACAAGACCGGCTTGCGACTACCAACGATTTCAAGGAAGGAGTCAAGGCAATGTCTGAGCGTCGTCCGCCCGATTTCAGCGGAACATGAGCTTGAGATCCTAGTAAGGGTTGAAATTAAGTTTCAGGCCGGCCCTATGCCAATCCGTTTTTAATAGCGTTCCACTTCGAGAACAAGTGATGAAAGCAGTCGTCATGTTTTGCCCGCCAAAGCAGATGTTCGTAGTCAAAGGGTCACCGGTAGGAAAGTGACGGGTTTGACCTCCGTGCGGATCAAACTCCGTTATACCTCCATTTCGGATTGTAGCGACGCAAACATAACCTTCGTCATCAACAGCCAAACTGTCGAGGAGTTGGTCACCAGGTAAACCCGCCACACATTTTCCGCGTGTCGCCTTACCGAACGAACCCGCAATTTTCCCTGGCTCTGCCAGATCCCAGCTGCGCAATCTACCCACGTGAGTTTCCGCTACATAGACGATATCTTCGTCAGGGGAAAGCCCTACGCCATTAGGCCCCTCCAGAGGGAAAACGACCTCCTTAATGTCCGACCCGTCAGGCTTCGCATAATAAAGACCTCCTCTGTCGACCTGCCTCTCGTAGGTTTTCCCGTGATCGGTGAACCACATTCCTCCTTCACGATCGAACACAAGGTCATTCGGGCCTTTTAGTGGCTCCCCCTCAACTTCCGTATAAAGTGTTTCAACTGCGCCCGTCTGGAGGTCTACCGCCTGAATGGACCCTCCCACATAGGTCGACATTCCCTCTATGATGCGAACCTGACCTTCTCTAATTTCCGTGTCAAATCCTCCGTTGTTGCAAACATAGACCCGGCCGTCTGGACCAAAAGCGGCACCGTTGGGTCCACCTCCGCACTCCCCTACAACTTGAATTGATCCATCAGGCAGAACCTTTGATAAAGTTCCTCTCGCAATCTCAACAACCAATACGCTCCCATCGGGCATCGCGATTGGCCCCTCTGGAAATAGCAGTCCTTTTGCAATCTCAATCATAAAAGCTCCTCAGGCTCCCTTCGTGGGAAATCGGTGCGACACTAAAATACCCTACTAATCGCAAGAAAAGAGCATAAACTAAAGAATATGAGTGACAACGAATCCCTACCCGGCATCCACCGATCCGATATCGAACACTGGATTGCAAATAATTCTGAATCCCTGATACCTCCCTTTGAATGGACGCGCTTAGAAGGAGGACACTCAAACCTGACTTATAAAATCGTCGATTCTGAAGGAACGTCAGCAATTGTTCGGCGTCCGCCACTCGGAAAACTACTACCAAAAGCTCATGACATGGGACGAGAATTTAGAATTCTTGAATCTCTGAAGGAAACCGCCGTCCCGGTGCCCAACCCAATCGCCTATTGTGAAGATATTGAAATTACGGGCACACATTTTTACGTAATGGCGTCAGTTACAGGCAGAGCTCTATACGAGGCAGAGGACGTACGAGGATTCATTTCGGAGCTTAATCGAAAAGCACTTGGGGTTTCATTCATAGATGTGTTAGCGGACCTTCACAAGCTTGAACCGGATGCAATAGGCTTGGGCAGACTAGGGAGACCCGACGCCTATGTCGCCCGACAATTGAAGAGATGGTACGACTCTTGGAACTCATCGCGCGAGGCAGCAGATATAGACCTCCCAGAGGTGGATGACCTTTATGAATTTCTTTCGACAAGAATTCCTGACCAAGAACCTGGACGCATCGTACATGGTGACTACGGGCTCCATAACTGCCTTGCTTCGCCTGAAGGCTTTGTAACAGCCGTCCTGGATTGGGAGATCAGTACTCTAGGCGACCCGCTCGCTGATTTGGGGTACGCCTTAAATACCTGGTCTGAGCCCAGCGATACTCTTACCCTTAAAGATGACGCACCGACTGAAGAACCTGGTTTCTCAAAGAGAACCGCGCTTCTCGAACGGTATGCTTTACGGAGCAAAAGAGATGTCTCTAATATTAATTTCTACAGTGCCTTTAATTTCTGGAAGACTGCATGCATCGTCCAGGGTGTCTATGCCCGATATATGCTTGGCCAGAAAAGCACCGAAGGTATCGATCTCGACTATTTAAGAGAGCGTATATTCAGGGCAGCTCGCCTTGCCTCCAACGCAGCTGCCACGATTAAAACCTCCTAAGCACCCCGCATAATGTCTCTCGCCTGCGCCCAACGATGAACTTCCGATGGTCCATCGTATATCCGAAATGCGCGTATATCTCGATAGGTACGTTCTACGATGGTATCTGCAGTAATTCCAAGACCCCCAAGCACTTGGACGCAGCGGTCCACGACACGACTAAGTGCCTCAGAAACAAAAACTTTCGCAAGGCTACTTTCGCGTCTTCCTTTTTGACCTTGATCGAGAATCCAAGCGCAATGCCATGTTGAGAGCCTAGCTAAATGGAGATCTGTTTCGTTATCTGCAAGTTGGAAACCAACTCCCTCATGTTCGCCAATGGGTTTCCCGAAGGCTACGCGCTCCCTCGCATAATCCACGGCAATTTCTTGACAACGCACAGCCTGGCCAAGCCATCTCATGCAGTGGGTCAACCGGGCCGGAGCAAGGCGGATTTGAGCGTACCGAAACCCTTTTCCTGGCTCCCCAAGAATTTGGTCCTTCGGAACACGCACGTCGTCATAGGTAACCTCACAATGGGCACCCACGGTGTTGCTATCCATCGTGTCGAGTGTCCGAACAATCTTCATACCCGGGACATCGCCATCTAAGAGAAACATCGAAGCACCAAGTTCCTCTCCAGAAACACTCTCGGTTTTGGCCATGATAATATTCAGTCCAACTCCTGGAGCGCCGATCCCAGAAATTAACCATTTCCGGCCATTGATAACGTACGAATCGCCATCATCTTTTGCGACTGTCTTCATGAGCGACGGATCGGACCCTGCCCCGCCATCGGGTTCGGTCATATGAAAAACTGTTCTGATTCGGCCCTCAGAAAGAGGCCGTAACCAACGGTCTTTCTGTTCATCAGTTGCAACCTTATCGAGTAAGTGAACGTTCCCCTCATCCGGAGCCTGAATATTCAAAGCAAGGGCGCCAAGAGGAGAATAGCAAGCTGCCTCAAAAACTAGTGCATTACCCATATTATCCAGACCAAGCCCCCCCCACTCGACAGGAGCATGTGGGGTCAAAAGACCTGCCTCCCTCCCTTTAGAGACAAGATCCTGCCTTAAAGATTCTTCTGGACCATGGGGACCCTGCCTAGGGTCATTTTCCATGGGAACGATTTCTTCACGAACGAAGTTCGCGACCTTCTTAGTGAGAGCCTGGAGATCTTCGGAAGGAGAAAAATCAATCATAGTCATCCTCAACTTACTACTGATTCGAACCAACCTTTTCGGAAGAAATCTTCTTTCCAGTCAGGCTAGTGGTGGGCCGCCAGGGACTCGAACCCTGAACCAACGGGTTAAAAGCCCGGTGCTCTACCAATTGAGCTAGCAGCCCAGACTGTCTGAGGTACCACTCGATGGACTTTGTGTCGAGCGGAATGCTCAAATTCCTGCAGAGTTTCTAAGACCTAGAACCTTCTTTTTGATGGGCCGCCGCAAAAAGTCCAGCTGCAATAATGGCCGCTCCGACCGCGTGAAAAGTGGAAAAATGCTCCCCGAGGAAACATATCGCCATAATTGTTCCAAATACTGGCACTAGGTGCTGAAATGCCCCCGCCGTATTCGCGCCAACTATCACAACCGCGCGGTTAAAAAGGGCGATGGCAATCGCCGTTGGAACAATTCCTACGTAGACCACTGCAAACCAAGCAAGCGCAGAAATATCATACGTCTGCTTCTGCCATTCCCAGAAAGCAAGAGGAAACAAACCAAGTGTGGCCACAAATACAACGCAAAAGAAGAATACATACGGGTCAAGGCCGGAAGTCCTTCTTTTCGCAAGAACTGTATAGAACGACCAACACAGCATGGCGAAAAACATCAATGCATCTCCACCAGCCAACTCCTGAGACAAGAAACTTAACGGTTCACCTCGAGTAACTATGATCGCTACTCCAGAAAGCGACAAACCAATTCCAAGTGCTTGTGTGCTCCGGAAGCGTTCGCGAACCAAGAGAAAGGAGATAAGAGGAATTGCTGTGGGACAAAGAGACATCATCATGACAGCATTAATCGCTGAAGTCTCTCGAAGAGCGTGGTAGACTAGAGCATTAAAAGCACCCGTACCTACGAGGCCTGCAAAAAACATCGTCCAGGTATTTTCTCTAAAGACTCTCCGTTCTGGCCATCCCCTAAGAGCTAAAGGCAAGAGCGCTACTAAGGCTACAAAGTTCCTACCCAAAGCAAGAGTAAATGGAGGCACTTGCTCCACCAAAATCTTTGCCACAACGACGTTGGTGCTCCAGAGCAGCGCACAAAGCACGAGGGTCGCCAAGGCCAGACGATAGGAATCTATATTGGAAAACAAAAGGCGCTACTCCCTTTCGCGCCCGAGTCGAATATTCCGACGCAACTTAGAAACAGTTACTTCAGGGCTGATGCCACATTGTCTAAAGATATTGAATACAAACCCGAAAACATCTCGCGAATCTCTTCTTCATCTTGATTGATAGGCTCCCAAGTACTAGACCACGTAACAGATGCTGTTCCTTTTAATGTCGCTTCAACTTTCATGACCGCAACATAATCTTCAACCGGTAGTGGGCCGTTCCCTATCGCTTTGTAGCTGAAGGTCATCTGCTCGTCGTCCCAGCTGAGTAAGCGCTCGCTGATGCGCCCTTCGAAACCAGTTGCAGGGTCTAAATCAGCACTGCGGATTGAGCCCACGCCCTCTCCTTCAACCGTGACCGGACCCACTCCGGGAATCCATTTATGAGTACCACCCCACTCAGAAACAATATCCCAAACGCGCGCCACATCCGCATTAATTTCCTTCGTAACAGACACGCTGCCCATAGTGTACTCCTAGGATACTCGTGGTTTCGGAAAAGGCGCCCGTCGACAGATCGTTTCATCTCTTCCGGGTCCAACTGACAAAAGATCGACGGGAACACCCGCTAATGACTCAACTCGGTCCACATATTTCTGTGCATTAATCGGTAAATCTGAGAACTCTCTTGCCGACGAAATATCCTTGTCCCAGCCTGGTAATATCTCGTATACGGGTTCCGCTTTCTCTACTTCTGTCAGCGTCATAGGAAAAAATGCCGTGTACTTTCCATCAATCCGGTAACCAGTAGCAACTGGTATCTCTTTTAAGCCGGAGAGAACATCCAATTTATTTACTGCCAACGATGTGAAACCGTTGACTATCGCGGCCTCCTTCAGAGCAATCGCGTCCAACCACCCACATCTTCTCTTTCTTCCCGTCGTGGCACCAAATTCGTTACCACGTTTGCCGAGCCATTCTCCTTGCGGTCCCTTGTCCTCCGTAGGAAAAGGTCCACTGCCCACTCGAGTCGTATAAGCCTTGCTTATACCAAGGACTCCATCGATCCTTGTAGGACCGACACCTGCTCCTGAGCAAACTGCACCTGCTATGCAATTCGAGGAAGTGACAAAGGGATAAGTCCCGTGATCTATATCCAGAAAAGTTCCCTGCGCACCCTCGAATAAAACATTTCTCCCATCGCAAAGAGCAGAATCTAGAATATGGACTGTATTGTCGACATAAGGCGCAATTCTCTTCCCCAGCTCTGCGCAATTCGCCGTAAGTCGCGCCAGATCCACCCTGCTCGCGCCGTGAAACTCTTCGAGCTCACGGTTCTTTTCTTTCCCTAGGGCCTCCAAGGTAAGCGCTAGCCTTTCGGGATCCAACAAGTCGGCAACCCTTATGCCTCGACGAGCTACTTTGTCTTCATAAGTCGGACCTATACCCCTGCCAGTCGTCCCTATCGCCTGACCACCCAGATCCTTTTCTCTCGCTTGATCTAGAGCGATGTGCCAATCTAGAATCACATGAGCCCGGCCGGAAATGCGAACCTGAGAAGGGTCGGTAATTATCCCTCGCCCCTCGAGTTCCTCCAGTTCTTTTAGAAGGATGAAAGGATTTACTACAACTCCAGGACCTATTACGTTAATCGTTCCCGGTTGAAGGACACCGGAGGGGATGAGATGCAGAACAGTTTGCTCGCCTTCTACGACCAGCGTGTGCCCTGCATTATTGCCTCCTTGAAAACGAACGACTAACTCTGCCCTAAGGGCAAGCCAATCGACAACCTTTCCCTTCCCCTCGTCCCCCCACTGGGCCCCAACGGCTATAACTGCTGGCACTAACCAAGGTCCACTAGCCGCGCCTCGATGACAGCGGAAAGACTTCGAAGATGATTTAGTGCTGCATCACTAGGAGCGGGATGTACATTAACGAGCATTGCTGCCTCGGACCTCTCGGGTATTAAACCAAGCTGCATTCGTGAAATATTTACTCCATCTTGGCCCAAAACACTTCCTATCGTACCAACCACGCCAGGTTCGTCGCGATTTTTTAAAAAGATCGTAGGTCCCTCTGGTATCGCCTCCAGCATGACGTCATCAATGCGAACAATACGTGGTTGTACTCCATGGAAAATGGCGCCCGCGATCAAATGCATCCCGCCCCGTGTCCTTACACGAGTCGTGATCACACTGGCAAAATCCTGGCTTCGGCTTGTTTTCGACTCAATTACCTTTATGCCACGATCCGACGCTATTACTGGCGCGTTCACCAGATTTACACCTTCAGAGGTGGACGCGAGGAGACCCTTAAGTACCGCTAGAGTCATCGCAGTCACGTCATACTCCGAAACTTCTCCAGCGTATTCTATCTCGACATCTTCTACAGGGCTTCCTGCCAATTGGCCCTGAAAGCTTCCCAGTTTTTCCGCTAATAAAATTGACGGTCTAAGCTGCTCAAGCATCTCAGGAGACAACGATGGGAGATTTACAGCGTTTCTTACAACCCCTTCTGAAAGATGGTCCCTGACCTGTTCGGCAACCGCAATCGCAACATTTATTTGGGCCTGCTCAGTGGAGGCTCCTAAGTGCGGGGTACAAATCACTTTTTCATTCATTACCAGCGGATCATCTAGACCTGGAGGCTCTTCTTCAAACACGTCTAAACCTGCCCCACCAACCCGACCAGACTCGAGAGCGTTTAAAAGCGCCTGTTCATCAATTATGCCTCCTCTTGCGGCATTAATGATAAGCACTCCATCCTTCATTTTTTCAAAGGCCGAAGCGTTGAGAAGGCCGACTGTTTCCTTCGTTCGAGGCACATGGACGGTGATCGCATCGGCCCGGGATAGAACCTCTGACAGCTCAGCCAATTCCAGGCCTTGCTTTTGAGCGACTTCAACTGGAATAAACGGGTCATAAGCGAGAACCCGCATGCCCAAACCCCGAGCGCGATCCGCCACTACCCTCCCGATATTGCCCAGGCCGAGGACCCCGAGAGTTCGATTGTACAACTCAAGGCCTTGAAAGCTTTTCTTATCCCATCTCCCGGCTTTCATAGAAGCAGTGGCCTGGGGAATATGACGGGCCAGGGAGACCAGTAGTGCAAGCGCATGCTCTGCAGTTGTAATGTTGTTTCCCTTGGGAGTATTAACGACGACGATACCCCGAGCCGTAGCTGCATCTATATCCACGTTATCTAAGCCGATTCCGGCTCTGCCAATAATACGGAGTTTCGGAGCGGCCTCGATCACTTCAGCAGTAACCTGGGTTGCGCTCCGAATTACTAATCCGTCTACGTCCGAAACATGTTCTAAAAGTTCTTCAACAGACAAGCCCGGTGAATTCACTAGTTCGAACCCAGCGGCATCTTCAAAAATTCGAAGGCCTTCGGAAGCCAAACTGTCAGACACTAATACTTTGGGCACTGTTCCCTCCTCTAGCGGTTTGGCGTGCCTCGGTTCAGCAAAAATGGTCTTCAGGCCATCACTACGAACCACCGACGAGAAAGCTCGCGGAAGGCCAGCGAGGTGTCAACGCGCTAAATCCCTTAACCTCTACCCCATACGTCAAAGTTATTACTCCGCTAGGCTATTAAGCATATTCAGGAGACTTTGTGTGACCGATTTAGAAGCAAGCGACCGATCCCACGCCCCCTATGCTGTCTCCACACTTCCGCCCTTACAGGCCGTGGTACGACTACCTGGGTCCCGAAGCATCACTAATAGAGCTCTCGTCTGCGCAGCCCTTGCCCCTCCAAGCTCCGTCTTGCGGGGTATAACGGAAAGCGATGACGTAAACGCAATGGCCGAAGGCCTTTCGTCACTGGGTATAAGGATCGGCAAAAAGGGCGCCAGGTGGGAGGTAGAAGGTCAGTCCGGGACGTTTTCAGCCTCAGATGTCACTTTAGATGTCGGCGCCTCGGGGACCACGGCTCGATTCTTAACAGCCGCCTCGTGCCTTGCTGCAGGAAACATCTTTTTAACCGGGACCAGCAGGATGAAAGAACGCCCGATATCTGGCCTTACCAAAGCCCTTAAGTCAATAGGTGCCGAGTTAAGGGTAACCGGCGAAAACGGGTGTCCCCCCGTACAGATAATCGGTTCCGGCCTAAGTGGAGGTCGTACTTCTGTTGAAACGCACCTTTCGAGTCAATTTCTCTCGGGACTTCTCTTGAGCGCTCCCTGCGCCAATAGCGATGTGGAACTTATTTTCTCTTCTAAAACAACAGTTTCTAAGCCCTTCCTAGAACTTACATATCAGGTTATGGAGGACTTTGGTGCCGAATTTTCAATCACCCAGAACGGAGTGACCGTCCATGCTCGCGGTTATAAGCCAACTGATTACACAGTCGAGCCCGATGCTCAATCTGCCGTCTATGCCTTCTGTGCCGCGGCGATCGCAGGAGGAACGGTCAAAGTCCTAGGCATTCCGCAGAACTCGACCCAGACGGACTTGAGAATTCTCGAAATCCTTGAACGGATGGGATGCTCAGTTCAAAGAGAAAATTCTTCAGTCCTTGTCCAAGGCGCTACCGGAAAGCTCAAAGGAATCGAAGTAGATATGAAGGGGATTCCGGATGCCGTCCTTGCTCTCGCGGTTGTAGCCCTCTTTGCTGAAGGTCCCACAATGATCAAAAATATTGCAAATTTAAAAATCAAGGAAAGCAACCGTCTCCAGGCGCTTAAAAATGAAATTTGTCGCCTAGGCGCAAAGGCCGAGATTGGCGACGACTTTATTCAGATAGAACCAAAGCCACTACACTCCGCCGAAGTACAGACGTACGAAGACCACAGGATGGCCATGTCCTTCGCTCTTGCTGGGCTCAAAATTCCCGGAATAAAAATCTGCAATCCAAGTTGTGTAAATAAAACTTGGCCGGAATATTTCAGCTTTCTCGAGAAGCTAGAGACGGAAACGCAGTCATGAACAAATCGGTACCAGTAATCCAAGCAACGAATCTCAGTCGATTTTTCGGGCCACACAAGGCAGTCACGAAAGTAAATCTCGAAATTTTGCCAGGATCCGCATTTGGTCTGATGGGTGAAAATGGTGCGGGCAAGACAACCCTCCTGCGTCTTATTGCCGGTCTAATCCTGCCCTCGTCAGGAAAGCTTGAAGTCCTCGGACTAGACCCCTCCAAACAACAAACGGACTTGGGGCACAAGATTGGTTTCGTACCCGAAGAGCCCGCGCTATTTCCTGAACTGGGAGTACGATCACAATTACTTTTTTTCGGAGGTGCTAAAGGACTAAGCGGACAAAACCTACGTGACTCCGTTGACCATCAACTGGAACGATTCGACCTCACCCGCCACACAAAACAGCCCTGTGGTTCTCTATCTCGAGGGCTAAGAAAGCGCGTCGCACTCGCGCTAGGGTTCCTGGACGACCCGGAACTTATGCTCCTTGACGAGCCAACTTCAGGCCTAGACCCTGTTCATCGCGAGTCCTTTATTTCCTGGCTTTTGAAAAAACGAGGAAAAACGAGCTGGATTCTCTCCTCGCACGACTTAGAGGAAATTCAAAGCCTAACTAGTCATGCGGCCCACCTAGAGGAGGGATCCCTCAAAGGAATCGAAACAAGCACGGATCTAGCGCATTTAAAACCGAAGCAGAACCAACTGTGGAAACATCCATGAAGGTCTTTTCAATATTGGCGATGAGAGAAGTGAAGCTCACGTTCCTCTCGCCTCGTTCTTATCTTCTCTTATCACTTTTCTCTCTTATGAGCGGGTTGATATGCTTTGACCAATTACGCATTTTCAACGAGTTGATTTTTCTTCACATGTCACAAACCATGGGCGGGTTTGATCTCGGCACCCTTCCCGATGCTCTCAATATTCGACGGCGTATATTTCTCCCTCTAATGGACAACCTAGCCCTAGCCCTAGCTGCATTACTTCCCTTAGTCACTATGCAGGCATTCTCAGAAGACACAACAAACCGTACAGATCAACTGCTTGCCATGACGGGCGCACGCCCCATATCTGTCGTTCTATCAAAATTCACCGCCTGCGGGCTCCTAGTCTCCTTAGCTATTGGGACTGCGTTCCTTTACCCAGCAACTTCATTGGGACATATAGAATACGGTGAAGAACAACTTGCTGGCTCCTTTATCGGGCTATGGTTTCATGGATTAGCTCTTAGCAGCATTGGGCTCGCCGCTTCGGCCTTCACACGCAGTCAAGTAATTGCTGCCGTTACTACCTGGGCAATAGGGCTTGCGATTTGGGACCTAGCATGGCTCGCGTCATTAGTACCAGGGGCAGCTCACATTCTGCAGAAATGTTCTTTTCAGGAACACTTCGTGGCCTTTCCTGATGGCTTTATCGCCAGTCAAAGTGTTCTTTTCTTCCTAACTTTTATCGTATTGGGAGTATGTCTTGCCCGCATCGCACTGGCACTCCGACGGTTGACTGGGTAGAAAATCATGACGAGAGTTCTAATCCTACTCGCTGGTGTCGCTTCAATGTTCGCTTTTGGAACATATTCGGCATTTAACAAAAGCACGGGGTTTATTCTTTGGAACTTAGTAATCGCTGCTGTCTGTTTGTCGGGGGCATTTTATCTTGCGCTTAAGACTAGTCTCGCTCCCACCCGAGAACATGGCGGAGAGCTATTATCTTGCATAATCAAAGGCACTGTCGTTACCGGGCTCTGGCTATCGATCGTTATCTTTATGCCAAAGGTTTCTTGGGATCTCCGTCCAACGAGTGCCTTACCAATTTCTTCTGCAACTCACGGGATTGTTACGTCTTTGGATTCAACTATTGAAGGCTTGCTCTACAGAGCTCCCGGAGATCCTCGCATCTCCCATACTCGGCGACTTCTTAAATCCATCAATTCACTAGGATCTTTCAAGTTCAACGAAAAAATCCTAAGTGATCTTGACAAGGACAGGGGCATTTTCTCCAATACACTGGTTCTCAAAATTAGAGGGCAAGAATATGTTCTAAACCAACCTAACGAAGGAGCTATTTACGAAGCACTCGTGAAGGCAAGACCTGGGCCTAAAGCAAAATGGATCGTTGGTACTGGATTTGGTGAAGGAAATACTCTTGAAACGGGCCCAAGCGGATACTCCGGCCTCCGTGAAGCCCTTAAAACGGAAGGGCATTCCATTTCCAACTGGATCGCAGGCATAGGGGAGCCTATTCCAGAAGACACAAAAGGCATTGTTCTTCTAAATCCCGAGAGATCATACCCGCCGGAATCAACACGACAGATAAGTCGGTTTTTAGAAAAGGGCGGGCGGGCTGCCGTATTCGTCAAACCCGCAAAGGAACAGCCACTGAAAGAGCTTTTAGATGCATACGGAGTAAAAGTCAGCAAAACCCCCGTAATGGATCCAGATGCACCTAGGCCCCCTGTGGACAGAAGAGGACTCCTAATCCAACGATACAGTCGGCATCCTATCGTCCGAGACCTAGAAGTCGGCCATGCAACTTTCTTCCCCTTTTCGGCTGCACTCACGTTAAGAAAAGTGAATCCTATGGATCAACTTAGTGGACTTGCTTTCACTGGTATTAATGGTTGGACAAAACATTCTCAAACTAAAGGTGATTTTCTTCCCCTCACTGCTGCAATCGAGGTCGAGAGACGAAGCACCAATTCAAAAATTGTGATTTTCGGGGATTCAGACTTTATCTCAAACCGATGGCTTCGATCAGCTTATAACTTAGACCTGGTCCTCAATAGCTTCGCATGGCTAATAGAGGACGAACAGTTAATAGCTCTTCGTGCGAAAGCTATCTCGCCCTCCACAAGGCAAGATCCAGTATCGCTCGGGGACGGGCTACAGTCATTTCTAAACGTTGGCTTGATAGTACCCGAATTATTCTTGATGTTTTCAGCATTAGCTTGGATCAGACAAAAATCCATCGGATCACAGCTTAGCGCTCGCTAAGCTTTTTTGTCGCGAGGGCGAAACCTTCTGCACCCGCAAGCTGCGCCTGGTCCAAAACGTACACTGCCTTTTCGAGAATTACTTCTTTGTCGCCTCTGAGGATTACCAGTTTATCCTCCGTTTCGGACAACGCCTTCTCCAAGTGCCCACGCAAATTTTCGAGCGTCACAAAGTCCTCATTAACCTGAACTTGACCTTCTTTAGTTATCGTGACACTTACCGCTTTCGGTGGCGTTTGTGACTGTTCAGTGGCTTCAGGTAGGTCAACCTTCTTCCCGGTGTTTGAAATAACAGAAGATGTCACCATAAAAATAATGAGCAAAACCAAGAAAACATCAGTCAGTGGAGTGATGTTGATCTCAGCGACAATCCCCTGAGAGTCATCACCTTCTCCATTTTCAGGATTTGCCAAGATCGCCATTTTTTTTATCCGCCTCAGCGGTATCGGAAACCGAGGAACCGGACTCTAGATAGAGAAGTGCCTGGATAAATCGATCCGAAGAGCGAGAGAACGTACCTCCGATACTTCCCAAGCGAGTCTGCAGCCAGTTGTATAATGCTAATGCGACAATCGCAACGAGCAAACCTACCGCGGTAGCAATCAAAGCTTCAGCAATTCCGGCAGAAACAACCTCGAAACCCGTATCTCCCGTAATACCAATCTCGCGAAAGGCTCTCATAATCCCGACCACGGTACCGAAGAGGCCGATGTAAGGCGCTAGTGAACCAGTGGTCCCGATAATCCAGAGACCACTTCTCAAACCCGTCATTACTTCTTGACGCGCAGTAGCAATAATTTGAGTAAGGTCCTCAAGAGCAATATTTCTCCATCGAAGGCCATCTCCAAAGACTTTTGACATCGGAGTGAGAGAGGCCCGACAGGCCTCCTTTGCCGCCTGGATATTGCCGGTCGAAAGCAGCTCAACGAGTTCACGAGTGAACTCACGCGTCTGCCCTTCAAGACCGCGGATACGCCAAAGTCTCTCTAAGGCTATTGAGAATACGATGATCGACAATAAACCCAAAGGGTAGGTCGTCAGCCTTCCTAAATAGAGCAGTTCGAGGAGCTCGCCCGAATCCACTTTTCCAACCTCCTGCTGCGTGTTCTGGTCTAAACCACTTGGTCGACGCCTACAGTAACCCTCCGATCACAGCGCATCAAACTGAGGCTAGGAACTTCAACAAAATTTGCATGTTGAGGCACCTTATTTTCATACGAAAGGTGAATTTTCTTTAGATAAAAACCTTAAACCTGATGCTTGCGAATTGACTTTGTCGCAGTCTCATCGATACGAAGGCCTTCTGGATCGTTCTGTGGATCTCCCGAGATTACTACCTTATACGTATCCCGCGCCTGCTCTATACTCACATAGCCATTCCTAACATCTGCTAGAACGCGTTCCTGATTGCGCTCCAAAACCTTCCCCCAACCTCCTCCAGCATTGGTGAGGTATCTCGACATCGTTCCAGCTCGAGTCTTCCATGGGATTTCACGCGCGAAATAAAAATATTCTCCATCAATATTCGGAGCATGCGTCGAGGGATCACACATGCCAACGAGCGGGGTGGATCCACGATAGACGTCGTTTTCAAAGGAGATCAGTCCATTTTCAGGTACAACTTCTGGATCGAAGAACCATGCCGCACCACCTTTACCTCTCATTCCACCGTTCGCTCCGTAGCCAGCAGGACGCTTCGTTCGAATCATCAGGCTATGATGCTCGGCCGGCTCGCACCAAAGAACATCCTTGACAACTGAAGCCCCTCCCCTGTTTTCGCCTGCTCCCGCAGTGTCCGGCACATACTCTTTTCGCATCATAAGAACAGGACAGTCTTGTTCCATAGTTTCCGTTGGCGGATCGTAGGCATTGACGGGATACGTGAACATATAGCTATCGCCATCGTTATCCTTATCTCCTCCCCACGGACCGTGCTCTGCTCCTGAAACAGCTACATTTATCCAAGGAGTACCATCTTTACGCTCCCCATGTGCATTGTGAACACCCATTGCACTGAAGTCGCCCCCAATGGCACGATCGCCCACGGCTTTGCCGAGTTCTCTAATTATCGCACTTAGAAGCGCAAATTGTGGCTCCCAGTAAACATAAATTGCACCGTCGGGAGGAAGCGCACTCATAATAGTTCCTGGCGGAATAACGATATCGACATACCTAAG
>DKAI01000200.1:8640-12997 GCA_002450755.1 Deltaproteobacteria bacterium UBA6930 | reverse complement strand
CTCTGTACATAAGTGATCATGTTAGGAATGAAATCCCTTAAAGTTTTATAGCTCGGGTCATAAGGAAATCTTGTCTCATTGAATTATCTTCAAAATATCGCAATATTAGAGATTCAAGCTCCGCTCTAAAGGTTTGAAGTTTTTCAGGAGAAGGCTCAAGAGTTCCAATAAGTTTTTTAACCGGTCCGATGTTTCTTTCGGCAAAAATTCTTATGTGCACTGGGCTAAGACCTGGGAGCCTCATTTGTCCACTGTCAAAAACTAAATCTTTAACGGAGTTGCCGAGTTGTTCGCGAATAAAATCTGGCTTTCCCCAACTTACCGGCGAAGTAATTCCTTCCGGTGGTGGTGGGCTGTACTTTCCGAGGAGTTGAAATAAATTGCCGGTAAAGAAATCAGGAGGCCACGTAGAAAAAGCTATTACTCCTTTAGGCTTTAGGACTCTTAGTAGCTCTTTAGTCGTGAGAGCAGCGCGGGGTCCAAACATGTGTCCGAATTGACTGAGGACGAAATCAAATGATGCGTCTTGAAACGGAAGTGCTTCAACATCGCCCTCAGTGAACTTGACATTCAGTCGCGCGATTTGGGCGTTTTCCCGGGCTCTCTCAACCAGTTCAGGCGTGAGATCGACCCCTTCGGCGGTAACTCCGTGATGGGCCGCAGTGAGTGCTACGACTCCAGTACCGCAAGCGACGTCAAGCAGATGACTACCCTCCGAAACTCTTGCAAAGCTTACGAGCTGTGCCGCAGCTATTCCGGTGGCGTTTTCGAAAGGTATAAAAGAAGCCCATCCAGCTTTCGATTGCTCTTTCATTTGTTCGATAACGTCCATATCTCTCTCCTCTAAAGCATTAAGTTGTTAAGTGATCGTTGCTACTCCAACGATTGCTAGTTTGTCCTGTTCGTTATTGACCTTAAGGTCCAGCTTAGTTGGCGATTGCCGTATAATAATAATTGTTATGGACCCTTCTGCTCCAACAGGATTGACCATTTTATAGCGTACATCAGTCTGATTGAAGAAGATTTGCTCCCCTAAGAGCTCTATGAGCGCCTCGTGAAGATGCGGAACAACCTGAGAGGCGGACATGATGGCTGAATCAAAACCACGTTCTTGAGCGAAGTGGTGGTCTGTGTGGATGTTCGGATGAGGTGGATAGACATTCCTTCGGGACCACCCCAAAAAACAATTGATCGTTTTTCGATAGACCTCAGTATTTTCAGCAGAACCACTCATGAAGCTTCCCTCAAGTCAATTATTGTGTGATTGAAAATAAATATCGGTTCTTTCTTTGTAGAATGGCACTTGGTTTCCCACTCGATGTAGAAGTGAGATTTTTTTTCATACTTGGCTGTTATGGAACCCGACAGTACTGTCGATTCGCCAGGTTTCAGATTCCGGAAAAAACGAAAATGATGCTCGACATCAATAATAGGACCCACTTCGTATTTGCTAGACAGGTGGCTAAATGATGCCCAAAGAGCGGTTACCGGCATAGCGACTCCGCTGAGAGTGTTTTTTAGGTAGCGGTCGTGGCGTACTTCGGAGAAGAAACAAAAAAGTACATTTTCGTATTGCTCGAGCGTCCAAGGGACCGTAGGAAGGATTTCGTCTGTTGTAATTTTGTCCCAATCAAGGGGTTGGGTGGAACCTGAAGCGTGCCAATGCCCTACGGGAAATGCGCCAACTCCTTCGATAATTTCGGTTTTTTCCATAATGCCCTCGTGTCTTTATTGGCATATTCAAGCTTCATTAAGGTTAGTATGCAATAGCTGAAGAAAAGGTCATTGTTTTTACCCCTTGGATATTAGTGTAGTATTTTTCAAGAAGTTCGATGAATTTAGGAATCGACTAGTTCCAAGAAATTCTGATCTAATGAGAACTGTCGATAGACCTTGGAAAGGGCGTGGATGATGTCTGGAATGAAAGAGTTTATAGTCTTTTGCATCGCACTCTGTATTGCTGCTGGAAGTTACGCCGCTACGGTCGTCGATGATCGCGCGCTTTCCGATGAAACGGATTCAAAGAACTGGTTGGCCTACGGAAAGACTTATAGCGAGAAACGTTTTAGTACCCTTGATGAAATCGATCTTCAAAGCGTAAAGCAACTCAGTTTAAAATGGTATCTAGACCTTCCCAAGGACAACACACTCACATCCACTCCGTTAGCTGTTGATGGAACTTTGTTTTTCACCGGAAGTTACAGTCGGGTTAAAGCGGTTGACGCCAAGACGGGAAGTGTGCTTTGGGAGTATGATCCGAAAGTTGTCGAAGTTGCAGGGAAGCGACTTAAGAACATGTGGGATACAAGTCGAGGGCTCGCTTTTTGGAAGAACCGATTGTTGGTTGCGACGATTGATGGGAGACTCTTGGCTTTAGATGCGAAAACTGGTCAGTTGCTTTGGGAAAACATTACGACCGATGTTAATCGGGCTCTGTATATCACTGGCGTTCCCAAAGTTTTTGGAGGAAGGGTAATTATTGGAAATGGTGGGACTGAGCACACTGCTGTAAGAGGTTATGTGACAGCCTATGACATAGAGACTGGTAATCAGCTTTGGCGTTGGTTTGTAGTACCTGGAAACCCAGCGGATGGTTTTGAAAATT
The DNA here is from genome assembly GCA_002450755.1 of Deltaproteobacteria bacterium UBA6930. Lineage (GTDB taxonomy): Bacteria > Myxococcota_A > UBA9160 > UBA9160 > UBA6930 > UBA6930. Next base: position 10,392 of record DKAI01000200.1, on the reverse strand, counting down.
CTGCGATGGAGATGGCAGCCAAGACCTGGACTGGAGACTGGTGGAAGTTTGGTGGTGGCGGAACGGTTTGGAACGGCATTACCTATGATCCGGAGTTTGACCAAATCATCATGGGTACAGGGAATGGCACACCGTGGAATCGTCGCATTCGAAGCCCCGGTGGTGGTGATAACTTGTTTCTTTGCTCCATAGTTGCTCTTGATGCAAGTACAGGTTCTTACAAGTGGCATTACCAGACGGTCCCCGGGGAGGCTTGGGACTACAACTCAAATATGGACATTATCTTGGCAGATCTAAAACTTTCGGATTCTTCTAGGAAAGTGCTTTTGCATGCACCAAAGAACGGATTCTTCTATGTGATAGATCGCAAAGACGGAAAACTTATCTCAGCCGAAAAGATCGGAAAAGTTACTTGGGCCTCTCACATTGATCTTGAAACAGGAAGACCGGTCGAGAATCCAGAGGCTCGCTACGAAGGTAAAGGGGCGCTTGTTTGGCCGAGCACTTTTGGGGCCCACAACTGGCAGGCGATGTCCTTCAATCCCATTACGGGATTAGCATATATTCCGACCGTAGAGATGCCGGCTTATTTTTCAGATGAAGGGATTGACCTGAAAGCATGGAGAACCAAGGAGTTTCGTATGCGTTTCGGAGTTAATTTCGAAGGTGATACGCCGAAGGATTGGGGTAGCGCTGCTCTTCTTGCGTGGGATCCTGTGAAACAAGAAAAAGCTTGGTCTGTCGAGAATCCTCCAAGCTGGAATTCCGGTACCCTGACGACGGCCGGGAATCTCGTATTTCAGGGGCATGCCGATGGGAATTTTGTCGCATATGATGCAACGAATGGTGATCAGGTGTGGTCCATCAATTTAGGGTTAGGGATATCAGCTCCGGCCGTTACGTACGAAGTTGAAGGTACCCAACACGTATCAATATTAGTTGGTTGGGGAGGTGGTGGCCTTTTGTTCGGTTCTCACGCTGCACAACATGGCTGGCCTTATCGCGCGCATCCTCGACGTTTGTTTACTTTTGTTCTTAATGGAAAAGGTCAACTACCCGAATTTCGCCCCCCGGTATTAGTTGAGCCGTTGGACGCGCCAGAGTTGGAGATTAATGAGGAGCTTGCAGCAGCTGGATCAAAGGTGTACACGGAATCGTGTCTTTGGTGTCATGGGACGGGTGCCGTTTCAGGGGGCACCGCTCCAGACCTGAGAGCCTCAAGACTTTCCCTAGATTACGATGCTTTCAGAACGATAGTTTTGGATGGTAACATTCCGCTTGGTATGCCCAGTTTCGAGGATCACTCTGAAAACGAAGTGCGTGCCTTGTATCACTACGTTCGTAGAGAAGCCCGTGTGATTAAAGAATAAAACCCAGGGATAAGAGGCAATCTTCGAGGGCCTTATCTAGTTCAACTGGATCCATTGAATCTTGCAGAAGGATTCCGGGAAGAGCGGCGAAAAGGGTGCTTGCTTTCTGCTCAGGTTTCTCCACTCCTGTTGCAACGACGAGCTCGAAAAATACTTCGTATAGTTGCTGGGATAAACGATGGACTGTGTCGGTATCGCCGCTCCGGCTAGCCACGAGCTGAACCTCGAACCAGAGCATGGGTATTTGATTTGATCTCTGGCTGGACCCGAGATGGAGGTAGGTGCTCGAAGCATTCCATAGGGCCTGAATTGGGGTGTAACCAGCTTTTGCAGACGAAGTAATTCTGCTGATGTAGAGGCCGATAAGTCTTTCGAAAGCAAT
>DKAI01000200.1:0-8268 GCA_002450755.1 Deltaproteobacteria bacterium UBA6930 | reverse complement strand
AGCGGACTTGCATTTGCAATGGCCCTGGCGGTGCATTGAGCAAGGCCTTTTTCTCTCATCACTTTCATTGCAGCAAGGATTAGGCTCTCGCGCTTATCGAGCTTGGCTGAGGAGACCACGTCAAGAATGGGTTTCGGGCTTGTCATAATCCGTTTCCTTGGATACTGAGGAACTAACCCACTAATTTATTATCCCTTTGATGTATTCCCCAACCCTTTCAATGGCAGCCTGCCCTTCTGGTATCATCGGTGCGAAGCAATGCCAAACGTGGACCATTTCCGGCCAGACTTCGAGGGTAACGTCTACGCCAGCGTCCTCAGCTTTTGCTGCGAATCGAGTTGAATCGTCTAGAAGGATCTCGTAATCACCAACTTGGATGAGGAGCGGCGGGAACCCTTTGGGGTCCAAGTGCAAGGGAGATGCTAAGGGATTTAGCGGATCTCCGGTTCCGATATAGAGCCGCGCCATTCCAAGAAGGCCTCCAATCTCGACCATAGGGTCCAGCTCCTTTCGCGTTTCGATGGACGCCCCGGAGCCGTTAAGATCGGTCCATGGTGAAATTGGCACGGCACAAGCAGGAAGGGGATCACCGGCATCGCGAAGGGCGGCGACCGCGGCCAGAGCCAATCCGCCGCCCGCCGAGTCTCCCGAAATCACTATTTTTTCGGAAGGAATTCCCTGCTTTAGCAGCCATCGATAAGCGGTAGTGGCATCTTCAAGGGCGGCTGGGAATGGATTTTCTGGAGCTAGTCGATAGTCCAGTGAAAGGATTCGACCGCCACAGGCGCGTGAAAGGCGATCTACGAGGCCTCGGTGGGTAGCAGTGGAGCCTATTACATATCCACCGCCATGTAAGTAGAGGACTACCGGCTCGAGGCTCGTACCGGCTGCACGGACGAATTCTCCCGGCACCCCATCCGCATCGATTCTCTCTATCTGAGAGTCGTCTGCGGGTACGAAACGCTTGGTCATTTCGACCATGTTTTCGCGCATTTTGTCGACATTGTCCTTCATTGCTTCATAGCTGGACTCTCCTGGATGGTTCTTCCAGAGGATTTTTATGAGCTTCTCGTTCTCAGGGCTGGCCATATTTTCTCCAGGTGGCGGGTTGGTACTGACATGTGGGAGTATATAGGTGATTGGGGGTCGGGAGCTGCAATGAAATTTGGGATTTTTTATGAACTATCGGTGCCGAGGCCTTGGGATCAAGAGGCAGAGCGAACAGTCATCAACAACGCACTGGAGCAGGTTCGCCTGGCAGACGAGCTGGGCTTTGATCAGGTATGGGCTGTGGAACACCATTTCCTTGAGGAATATTCCCACTGCTCCGCTCCAGAATTATTCTTAACGGCGTGCGCTAGGGAGACTGAGAGGATTCATGTTGGTCACGGTATCGTGACCTGTGTCCCTGAATTCAATCATCCGATCCGAATAGCCGAAAGGGCAGCATTTCTCGATATCTTATCTGATGGTCGTTTGGAATTCGGAACAGGAAGATCTGCAACATGGGTAGAGCTCGGAGGGTTCCAGGCGGATCTCGATACTACAAAGCAGTCCTGGGATGAATTCGTGCACGCGATTCCGAAAATGTGGACGCAAGAGAGGTATTCTCACGAAGGGCGGTTCTTCTCGATGCCCTCAAGGGCGGTCTTACCGAAGCCTTATCAGAAGCCTCATCCACCGATGTGGGTAGCTTGCACGAGCCCCGAAACCCATATTGAGGCAGGGGACCGGGGTCTAGGAAGCTTGGGTGTTTCTTTTAATTCTTTTGCGGACCAAGAAAATAGGGTAAAAGAATATCGTCATCGGATCCAGAACTGCAACCCGGCCGGTGCATTCGTTAATGATCAAGTGAATGCAATAAATTTTCTTTACTGCCATGCAGATGATGAGACTGGTGAAAAGACCGGCCTGAGTATGGCCCGTTACTTCAACTACTTGGCGGGGCAACTGGATATGGCTAAAGAGGTGTTTCCGACCCCCGCATATCCAACCGCGGGTCTGCTGCCGTCTTTACGTCGTCAGGTGGCTGCACCGACTGAAAGAAAGAGTGTGCCGGAAGGTCTGACTGTGGGAGGTCCTCAACGTTTAGTTCAGGTATTAAAGCAGTGGGAAACTACAGGTGTCGATCGGGTAACTTTCATGCTAAATGCGGCCGAAATTATTCCACAAAATCAAGTTCTTGAGAGCCTTCAATTGTTTGCGGATGAGGTTATGCCGGCATTCGCGCAAGAGAGATAAAAATTTAAAGAGGGAAATTTATGCCTTTTTCTGGATCGTTAGATGTAGTCCGTGCTCTTGGGTCTTGCCCTCAACTGAAGTCACTACCTGAAGATGCTTGGAATCTGCCTGGGGCAGAAATCTTGCAATTTAGCTGCGAGGTTGAGGAAGAGGGCGCGATCGAATTGATTCCACCAGCCTTGCATCCGTCGATACCACCTTACGCTGTGATTTCTGTTGCTAAATATCCTGTGAGTCCTGTCGGCCCCTTTTCGTTAGCTCAGGTTAGGTTGGTGGCGAGGGCAGGAATTAGGCCACGGGCATTTCTCTTGCAGGCATTTATAGATTCCGAGGAAGCTGCGGCACCTCTGTCAGAGCATTGGGGTTTTAAAATCGAGACGGCAACTGTGGATTTGGCGCATAGGCACGACCTTTCTCAAGGGACCGTGTCAATAGAAAATTCGACAGTGCTCGATATACGTCTCGAAAACGCACACGTCTTGTCTGGCCAAGAGCTGAACATTATAGATGGTCTTCATCTTACGCGATCCGAAATTGCGAACGACGGAGACGGGTTGATTTTGCAGGTTGATCCCGAATATGTCTTTAGCTATGCGGAAAGAGGTGAACCTGATCTGGCAGAATGGAACCCCGAAGGCTTCGATTCAATCGAGCGACTTGTTCCTGTGTATCCCATTGTTTCTATCTACGCGAGGTGTGATCAGGACCTTCCGGTGCTTCGTTTTGGAATGGATCCGAACAAGGAGGGTGCGCGAGGCTCGGTTCGTTTCGGTGCCGAAATCTAAGATAAGGCAAGCCAAGCGAGACCGCTTAAAGGCTGAACGGTACCAAATTTCTTCAGCTCGAGCTTGATTTAAACCTGATAATTAATGTTCCAAATATTTCCAGGAGTTTCTTATGAGAGTTGGTGTTTCCTTACCTGTTCGCGAGCTGCGTGATGATCTTGAGGCGATCAGAGATTTCGCTCAAGCCGCAGAAGAACTTGGCTTTACTCACCTAAGGGTGCCGGATCAAGTTATCAGGACTAAAGGGGGACACCTGCACGAACCTCTTATGCTTCTAAGTTATGTGGCAGCAATTACTAAGAAGATAGAACTCGTACCCTCAGTCATTATTTTGCCTTTAAGGCAAACTGTTCTTTTGGCAAAGCAGACAGCGGAATTAGATCTCCTATCAAGCGGTAGGCTGAGGTTGGGAATTGGCGTGGGTACGGATTCTCTGGAGTACGACCGCCTTGGAAAAGATTATGCCAATCGAGGAAGGCGATGTGACGAGCAAATAGATCTCCTCAGGGCTCTCTGGACCCAACCAAAGATAAATTTTGATGGAAAATGGGAAAAAGTGATCGATGCAGGCATTGACCCATTGCCAAAGCAGCGACCTATACCCTTGTGGATCGGCGCAAAGGCTCAGCCTGTTGAGAGCGTCTTGTATAGGATCGCTACAAAAGCTGATGGCCTTTTTGTTCTTTGCTCTCCTGAGGAATTTCCTGGATTATGGAATTCGCTTGAGACGATCTCGAAAGACAGTGGAGTCAAGGAATTTAAGTTAGGAACGGAAACTGGTGTGGCCGTTGTTGGTCCGCGTGAACATGAATGGAGGGAACGCGTCGCTGGCTGGAAAGCTCTCGGAATTTCGCATCTATGCATTAGAACGCTAGGCGGAGAATTAGAAACTACTCAGCATGTAAGTAAATTAAGAGAGGTGAGTACCGACCTGGAACTCTGAGGGTCGAAGGGCATATATTAAGCCCGAGACGTTAGTGACAGCTCAGGGAGGTCGTTTTAGTGTTCCATGTCGGCATTCGACGCGATTGTTTCCAGCATTTTGCTCATTTGAGTAGGGTCCGAGACAAAAGCAGGAAAATCTAAAATAATACGATCAACACCTATTTGTTGATAACGAGGGAGATCTTCGAGCACCCCTTTGGCCGTTCCTGCGATTATAACGGCCGTAATTTCAATCGTATTAAAGTCCCGCCCTGACTCTTCTGAAAGTTTGCGGAGGGTATTCAAGTTCGTTTCTAGATCGCCATTGGTTGCGTAGACATCATCGGGAGCCTCTGAAACAACCTGCCAGCCATCAGCCAGCGCAACGATTTGCCGAAAGCAGGCCATTCCATTTCCGCCTATGGTGATTGGAGGATGAGGTCGCTGAACTGGCTGCGGACGGCACTGAACATTTTTAAATTTGTAGTAGTTGCCATCGAAAGCGGGTTCGTCTGAAGTCCAGAGCTCTTTCCAAATACGGATATGCTCTTCCGTCTGTGCCCAGCGTCTTTTCCAAGAAACTTGGAGTGCGTCGAACTCTTCTTTTAACCAACCAGCACCTACCCCGGCAATCAATCTACCTTGAGAAAGGACGTCAATTGAAGCCATCATCTTTCCCGTAACGATGGGATGTCTGTAGGGGGCAACAATCACGGTGAAGCCCATGAGAACGCGTTTAGTGCACCCTGCTATAAAAGAGAGCATGGTGAACGGTTCCAAATGATTGCCTTTGGGATCTGCGATGTATTCGGCTGACTTGCTGTATGGGTAGGGCGTTGAAACTTCCGTTGGCATGATTACATGATCAGCGGCCCAGACTGATTCGAAATCCCGCTCCTCTGCCAATTGAGCCATATCCATCATATTTTGGTATGTCGCCATTGCACCGAACTGAGGCAGCATAAAACCGATTTTCATAGGAATCTCCTGGAGGTCGTACGAGTGGCTTTTTATTCTGGCTCTAGCAAGGTCCTAGAAGCCAGTCTTTTTCGGTGGTGCACCTGTTTTTGTGTCCGGAGGAGCCATTGAAAATATTTGATCCACCACCGTATAGTCCCTATATCCCATGCGAGCAATTGGTTTGATCTTTAAAATATCAACAAATCCACCGCTTAAGAACTCATCTTTAATGTGAACTCCAGTTACTTCACCGAATACTACCCCGTGGCTTTGGTTGGGGAGGTGGCTCTCGAATTCAACCGTTTTTAGGTATCGGCACTCCAGATGAGCAGGGGCTTCCAGGACCCGCGGTGGTTTGACCGTCCTGGAAGGTTCGGCGGTCAATCCCGCTAAGGCTAGCTCGTCCACGCCACGGCCTACATGCGCGGCGGTTATGTTCATCTGTTCGCGAAGTTCTTCGGAAACTAGATTGCAGACAAATTCTCCAGTCTCTTCAGCATTACGTCGGGAATGTTTTTGGGGGTCGTCGATAAGACCACTGGCTGAAAAGAGAACTATGCAGGGGTCGTAGCATACGGCGTTAAAGAAGCTGTATGGTGCAAGATTGACGTTACCCTTTAGGTCCAATGTACTGATCCATCCAATAGGTCTTGGGACAACGAGGGATTTAAAAGGGTCGTGTGGTAGGCCATGATCTTTTTTTTCGTTGGGCTCGTAGAACATAGGGTCGGATATTATCGGCTATTGAGTTTTGTCTCATCCTGAAAACGTAATATTATGAGAGAAAACCGAGAAGGAGTTCCAGTCATGATGAAACTTTATGGGATTAGCATAAGTAACTACTTTAGTGTTGCGAAAACAGCTTTTCTCGAAAAAGGAGTTCCTTTTGAGGAAGTCCCAACGATGCCGGGCGACGCTCCGGAAGTGGTGGCAGCGAGCCCAATGGGGAAGGTTCCATATGTCGTTAGGGAGGACGGCAGCACGCTTTCCGAGACCAATGTGATCTTTGACTACCTTGAAGAAATCCAACCCAATCCTCGCTTGTATCCGAGCGATTCCTGGGAGAAAGCAAAAACCAAAGAAATTATCCGGACAGTCGAATTGTATGTCGATGCAGCAGCGAGGGCCCTCATTACGATGGTCTATTTTGGAGCTCCTCGGGACGAGGTGGCAATTAAATCTCAAAGACCTGTGATCGAAAAGGGGCTTGGAGCCCTGAAGCAACTAGCTGTTTTTGAGCCTTTTATTGCTGGCAAGGAATACTCATACGCAGACATAGCGGCTTATTTTCATCTGCAATTTACAAACCTTCATACCACCAAACTGTACGATTGGGATATCTACAAGGAGGATCAGGCTTTGGCGGAATACAATGAGCGAGTGTCTATTCAGCCAATGATAAAACAGGTATCCGACCAACTAACAAAAGATCTCAATGCCTTCCTTTCCAAGGGACGATCTTAGTGGAGCGCGATGTCTTCCATATTATGGAAACGATGCGGCCTATGCGGAGGATTAGCTCTGAGGACGTTCCTCAAGAATTAATCGATAGAGTGCTTACGGCGGGAGGATGGGCTCCCAGTGGCCTGCGAACACAGCCTTACCGATTTATCGTCGTAAGAGATGTGCAAACTCGCGAGAAGTTTGGGGCGAGCTACGGCGTGGCGATAAAGAAGGCGTTTGCAAAGATTTTGCCAGACGAAGACGATACATCATCTGATGCTAGGAACCTCAGACGCGCAATTGCGTTTGGAGAAGAGATACAAAACGTTCCGGTATTACTGTTTGTTTGCGGAAAGAGAGACTGGCCATTTGGTGTAAAGGATGATGAGAGGGTAGGGTTAGCTCCGCCTTCTTATGGATCAGTTTATCCTTGCATACAAAACATCTTACTTGCGTGCAGGGCTTTAGGTCTTGGTGCGAGTTTGACGTCAATTCATCAGGTTTTTGAGGAAGAATGTGTTGAACTGCTCGAAATTCCCGAGACTTTTGGGATTGTTGCAGTTATCCCTATCGGTTACCCGATCGGTAAGTTCGGCCCGGTAGGAAGACGCCCCGCTTCAGAGCACACTTTCTTTGAACGATGGGAAGGGGCAGAAACTGAACAAGCTCAGAAGCCTTAGTTCTGTAGGAATCGGTTTACTTCCCGAGTTCTCGTCTTACGATATTTGCGCCGCCTACCATTGCCTCTAACTTTTGAAACGCCACCTGTCGAGTTAGATACTTTAAACCGCAGTCAGGAGCTACAACAATCCGTTCAGGATCGACATGATTTAAAGCACTTCGGATTCGAGTGGCAATTAGCTCGGGAGTTTCGACATCATCAGTAGAGAGATCTAGCACTCCAAGTAAGATGTCTTTTCCTGGTAGTTTCTTAAGAATGGAGGTGTCTAGATTTGATTGGGCAGTTTCAATCGAAATTTGCTTAATTGAGCAGGAATGAAATTCAGGTAGGAAAGAGTATCCAGAGGGACGTTCATGAATGATTGCAGCGTAGCCAAAGCATATATGGACACATGTGGTTCCATCGATACCTTCAAGAGCAGACTCAAGCGCAGCTATCCCGTATTCACGGGCTGCTTCGGGCCGCGCTTGCATATACGGCTCATCGATTTGAACAACGTCACATCCATGTTGGATTAGGTCGGAGATTTCTGCGCGCACAGCAAGTGCGTAGTCCATCGCTGCGTCTCCAGGGTCTGAGTAGTAATCGTTTTGAGCTTGTTGACTCATCGTAAATGGACCCGGAAGAGTCATTTTTACTTTTCGATCGGTGTTCTCCTGAAGGAATTTTAAAGCGCTTAGTTCAACTGGATGTTTGCGTGAGATTTTTCCAGCTATTCGAGGTACGGGGTTAGGATGTCCCGAGCGATCAAGAGCACTTCCGGGCTTGTCCAAGTCGATTCCTTCCAAGGCGTTAGCGAATCGATTGGAGTAGCTCTCTCTTCTTATTTCACCGTCTGTCACGATGTCTAGTCCTGCGACTTCCTGGTCTCTAATGGCGAGGAGGGTTGCGTCATTTTGAGCTTCTTCGAGAAAATCCGGATCAATTCGCCAAAGCTCTCTAGCGCGAACCCTTGGTGGAAATCGTTTCGCGAGAGCATCACGATTGATGAGCCAGGCGGGTTGAGAATAACTTCCTACTAGGGTTGTGGGAAGAAGATCGTTCGTCTTGTAGGTCACCAGTAGGCTCCTTTATTAAAAATAAATCGTTACTGAGTTAAAAAATTGAAAAAGTCTTCCTTGTCGTCTCTAGAATCTTAGCGCTTCTGTTTAAAATAGATCCAAAGTTCTTTCGAGCTTTCCGAGAAGGTCTCGCAGCTTCACACCCCACTCGTTTTGACTCTGTAGAGTAGCA
>DKAI01000090.1:1262-13187 GCA_002450755.1 Deltaproteobacteria bacterium UBA6930 | reverse complement strand
TATAGAAGCTACGGAGGCCAAGTTTCCTCATAAGATTGTGCGCCATGCGTTGCGCCGGGATTCTGGTGGAGCTGGCGCACATCGGGGTGGCTTGGGGGTAATCCAGGAGCGCGAGGTCTTGGCCCCGAACAAATTAAATGCACAAATCGAGCGAACTCAGGATGCTCCGTGGGGACTTTTTGAAGGCTTGGCGGGGTCTGCAAATAAGTTAGAAATCAGAAGGCAAGGAGGGACCTTAGAGCGGTATCCCACAGGAAAAGTTTTAGATGAAGAACTAGTTGAAGGCGATGCCTACGTACTTTATTCCGGTGGCGGTGGAGGATTCGGAAATCCGCTCGATCGACCGGTTGAAAAAGTGAGAGAAGACGTCCGTCAGGGATATGTATCGCGCGAATCCGCGAGGCACGATTATGGAGTTGTTCTTGAGCCTGAGACTTTTGATATTGATGAGGAACAGACACTTAAAACACGCTCGGCTATGAGCGCTGAAAGGAATTCATAGTGGCTGGTTTTAAAAAAGCAGCGGTGCTACGGGGACCATTCGATCCCGGCGGACAGCCGGAGACGCGAACTGGCGATGTAATGGAGTTAGGTTTTTTCGCCTGGAATATTAAAGGAGGAATGACGGCCTCTAAGGGAGTGCTCAAGAACCCGTCACGTTATCAGGATTTTTGGCATTGGGATTCCGCGGTGCGCCTCGTTCAGCTTTCCGAAAAAGTCGGCTTCGATTATCAAGTCCCTTTTGCGCGCTGGGTAGGACAGGGCGGAGAGACAAGTTACAATGATAGTAACATTGATTTTCTCTCCTCCGCGGCTGCTTTGGCTCCGATTACAGACAATCTCGGTTTGTTTTCCACCGCCCATGTGACGTACAAGTTTCATCCGCTTCATTTTGCAAAGTTTGGCGCGACGATTGACTTTATTTCGAAAGGTCGATGGGGCTTAAACATTGTCTCGGGCTACTCTGCACGAGAGCAAGCAGCTTTTGGGATGAAGGAGCCGATTCCTCACGACCAGGCTTATGATATGGCTGACGAGTTTACGACGCTACTCAAATATCTTTGGACCGAAGATGAGAGGATTGAGTTTGAGGGAGAATTTTATCAGAGCTACGGAGGCATTGTTAGTCCGAAGCCTTTGAGGTCTCCGCGGCCAGTGATTATGAGCGCTGGTAATTCGGATGTTGGGATTGATTTTGCCTGTCGTCAAGCAGACTGGGCCTTTGTGATCGCTCCTACTCTCCAAGGGTATAAGGATCGCGTGAGTGAGGTGCATCGTCTTGCCGCGAAGTACAAACGGAAGGTCCGTGCGGCGACAATGGTATATGTGATCGAAGATAGTACTGACGCAAGGGCCGAAGCGACGAAGCAGTGGCTCGAAGACGAAGTAGATAAAGTGGCGGTTCGGAACTTTGTTGATTCCCTTAAAAGGTCTTCTTTCAGGGGAGATTTTGTCTCCGAAGATTTCACTTTAGGGGATGACCCGTGGTCCGGGGTAGGGAAAGAAATGTTTATGCGTATTGCTTTGGGCATTGGTGCATGGCAAATCGTGGGGAGCTACGAGAGTGTTGCAGAGCGAATACGTGAACTGAGCGATGCAGGGATAGAGAGCATCCTTATTTGCTTTTTTGATCCACTCGGAGGCCTTCATCACATGGAAGATGAGATCATTCCGATCTTAAAGAATATGGGGCTTCGCAAGTAAGATGAGAGCCTTCTCTATCTCAATTGACAAGGTCAGAAAAAGCGTTGCGGGTTTCTTCAGGAACCGGTTTTGAGAAATAGGATACACCTGTAAAGCCTAGGGTGTTAAAAAGAAGCCCCCAGGCACTCGCATCAATAGGTATAGCCGTTTTTAAAATCTCGATATTTTTTAGTAGAGATTGAATTAGGTTCCATCTATCCCAAGGTTCCGATGCTGTGGCCAAGGAACCTAGCAAGGGCCCGAAGGCGAACGCACCCGCAAGGCCCAGGGTTAGTCCCACAATTGCGCCGAGAGAGGTGCCTCTTCGGATAAACAAGATATCTACTGTCATGGGGAGAAGTTGGGAAGTGAATGCAACGGCAACGAGACCAAGTGCTACAAGCATCTGGAGAATTTCCGAAGTGTCTCCCACTCTTTCTAGATGTTTGCCGCGAAGAACTAAAAATACCGCGAGTCCGCTAGCCAATACTATAACGAACCTTCCTACGTTAATACTTTCTCGTTCGCCCGATTCTGGGCGAAAAATGCTTTTGTAAATATCTCTGACTGTAACTGCAGACAGAGCGTGCAAACTGCTGTCGGCTGTACTCATAGATGCAGCCATGATCGCGACTAGAGTTATAGCGCCTAAAAGGATTCCAAAACTTCCGAGCACGCTTGGGAGCACGTCACGCAAAATCACAACGAAGATTTCATCGTAACTGCCTACCGCTGCAGATGCTTGAAAGTGACCGCTTTCAGTCCATTCTAGCGGATAAAGAACTTGGCCTCCTAAGCCAACGAGCATCGTCCCCAACAGAAAACAAGGAGGCAAGCATATAGCAAAACACAAAGCACTTTTACGTAACGCTTCCCGATTTCTTGAAGAATAGAGTCGCATCCATTGCGCGGGTTGCAGTATTCCGGCTAGGGCGGCGAAGAGAACGACAGTCATCATTTTTGACCAGTGCCAAGCGCCGCTGTTCCCAGGGAGCGTTAACGATGATGCCGGTAGCTCCATTAGCTTTCGACCAAAATTAGCGGGACCTCCAGTTAAGGTTAAAATTGCGATACCGCCTAGAAGCATTCCGCCCATGAGGAGAAGACCTTGGAGAACATCCGACCAAGCTATGCTTCGCATCCCGCCAACCAGTACGTAAATAGCAGTGATGGCAGCAAGAAGAATCGTTCCTTGCTCAAAGGCATACATTCCAGGGAAAAGTCGCGACCAGACCAAGCCTCCTGCTTGAAACTGCATCATGATGTAAGGAATGACCCAAAGGAATGCAGTTAGGGATACTAAAAGTCGGAGTGTTTTCTGGCCTCCGTAGTAGCCACATATGAGATCGGCCGGAGTGATATAACCGAAGGTCTTCCCAATCCTCCAGATTCTCGAACCTAAGGCGTAAATCGCTAGCCCAGCGATGGGAAGGTTTAGGCTAAATAGTGCGAATGCCACCCCTTCGCGGTAGACCATGCCAGGTGCTCCCAACAAAGCGAATGCACTGAAGAAAGTCGCCATGATAGAAATAGAAGTAACCCACCAGTTTTGTGTTCGACCGGCCAGGAAGTAGTCTTCTTCGTCGTTTGCGCCCCTTCGGTATCCGATCCATCCCAAAACGACTAAAGCAAGGAGGTAAAGTCCGAGGACACTTACTGAAAGGTTATTATCGATCGGCATCGGATCCGATCAATTTTTTCCAGGAAGTGCGGTTTAACGTAAGGAGAATCGCGATTTGGATCAACCACCAAAGAATGCTCCAGACATACACCCGAGGCCAGCCAAACCATGAATCGGCCTGATTTACTAAAACTACCCCTGGACCGGCTCCGAGAAATAGACACATCCAGAAAAGGAAAAGCAGTAGGAACTTCATGGACAGAGTCTAGATCATAAATTTCTTCTATCACCAAAGAGAAAGAGTTAGTCTAGGTTGTCAGTCATTTTTGAGAATTAGCAACGGGACGTGATTTAAAGTGCGCGAAAAACGTAATGCTATTTTCAGTTCTAATCGGCTAAAGCTGGGACTTTTTTGTCACAACGCGACAGTCCCCCAGATGTCGCGGGCGCCTGAGAGATATTATCCAACCTGGGATCGTTCTCTTGAAGTCGTGCGTAGGGCCGATTCGATGGGTTTCGAAGCCGTGGTGTCCTTGGCAAGTTATCGAGGTCCGGTTCAAAAGAGTCCAGAACACTGCTCGCATATGGACCTAGAGCCCTTCACTTGGGCGTCTGCTATTGGGGCCCTCACAAAGCATTCGACTATTGTCGCGACTGTTCATGTACCGCTGTCGAGTCCAGCTTTTGTAGCAAAGGCAACGACGACTATCGATCACGTTACAGGAGGTCGAGCTGCCTTAAATCTGGTTGCCGGGGCTAGTCAAATTATTTTTGATATGTTTGGCAAAACTGTCGAGTCTCCTGAAATCCGTTACGATCGACTAGAAGAATTTTTTGATATCCTTCACAGTTTTTGGACTAAGCACGAAGAATTTGATCATTCGGGGACGTTTTACAAGGTGCTTGGAGGCGTAAGTGTTCCAAAGCCGTTACAGGACCCTTTTCCTCCAATTATCAACGCAGGCGTTTCGGAACGTGGAAGCGATTTTGCGGCGAAATCAGCGGATATAGCTTTTACTCACATCCGGGGAACTCAAAAGGATTGGAAGGTGACAATCGGAAGCTATAAAAACCGAGCACGTGACATATATAATCGAGATATACAGGTCTGGACACATGGTTATGTCGTTATTCGAGACACTCAAGACGAAGCTGAACGATACTTAAAATATTACTCGCAAGACTTTGCTGACGATCGATGGGTTAAAGCATGGATTCGGGAATTGGGAGAGAACCTTTCGGAACTTAGGCCCGCGCAGCGGATTCATATCGAAGGCGCGTGGGCAGCTGGTGGAGGTTTTCCTCTTGTGGGAACACCCGATTCTGTACTAGAGAAATTAATTTTGTTATCGGAGTCAGGCCTTGACGGAATTCTTTTGACAGCTCTAGAACCTGAAAAAATGCTGGACGGTTGGGAGCGTGAAATAATGCCAAGATTAGAGAAGGAAGGGATGAGATTCCCCTTCGGTGACTTGCCTTGAAACTTTTACTAGTCACTTAGATGAGGACGCAATGTTACTAACTGTTGGAAAAAACGAGATAAATTTTGAAGAAACTGGTGAAGGTTTGCCCCTTTTGCTCATCCACGGTTTAGGAATGAGCCACAAACTCTGGAGAAGACAGGTTCCTGCGTTTTCTAGGTTCTACCGAACGATAACCGTGGATCTCCGTGGCTTCGGTGAATCCAGTAAACCAAGCGTTCCGGGTTCTTATGCCGTTTCCGTTTTAGCGGAAGATCTCGTGGGTCTTCTTGAAGCTCTCTCAATTCCTCGTGCGCATATTCTAGGTACTTCCATGGGTGGGTTTATTGCGCAGACGATTGCACTGGATTACCCAGAATTGTGCTTGAGTACGATTTTATGTCATACCAGTTCTCGAATGAATATCCCACCAGATATTCTAAAAGAAAGACTCGATATGCTCGCGTCATCCTCGCTCGAAGAGTATGCCAAGCTTGTCGTTGACCAAGCACTTGGGCCGAATCCCGATGCACTCCTGAAAAATTGGATTTCAGAAATGGTGTCCTCAAATGATAAGAACGCGTATAGCCAAGTGTTAAGCGAAGGACTCTCGGATTTTAATTTATCCTCTAGGATTTCAAAAATAAGTGTTCCGACTTTGGTCGTGGTTGGAGAGCACGATCGGGTTATTCCTCCCGATCAAGGTCGCGACTTGGCTAGCGGAATTAGAAATGCGAAACTTGAAGAAATTCCAGGCGTGGGTCACTGTGGCTATTCGGAAGAGCCGGGAGTATTCAATCAAATTGTATTGAAGTTCTTGTCGTCGCTTTAAGTAAATCGGCCGGCGCTCTCGTCTCGTGCGAAAAATCTATTGAGTAACTTTTAGTAGGTTATGGAACCTTTTTGCACAACTAGTTCGCCGTCAAGCCTGAGATCACAATTTTTCATTGGTAGGTCTAGATGACACTGTGTGTCGTTAGTTCCTCCGAACTCAATGTCGGGTCCAAGTGAAAAGAGGACGTTACCCCAGTGAGCTCTTGCGTCCATTCCTATGCCCGGGACGTCGACTGTCCACTGAGCATCCTCATTGAGCCCCCATCCAATATGCGAAACCGCGTATGCTCTATCATCACGGTAGTTCTGGATGTAGCCGTTTAAGGCGGAAGCTTCTGCATCGCCAGATATCTTAGTGACCCGGCCTTCTGAGATCTCAAAAGAAATAGGCTCTCGGAGCATTTTCATCTGGGGAAGTAAGATGTCTCCTGGTGCCATGACAACACGTCCATCTACGCCTCCAGGTTTGGCCATGGTTGCAAGAAAGCCAGAAGGCCAATGATCCCAGCGACCGGGTGTATCGGTAAAGCCGTACTCGGTAAGTATTTGCTTGTTACCCAATTGATAAACTACATCAGTTCCTTCTTCGTTAGAGAAATGCAATTCCGTAGCGGACGCTAGGAGCTTTTCGGATTCTTCGACCCGTTGGCGACTTTCCTTGCTAGGGAAGAGTCTTTCGAGTATTTCAAATGGTTCGACCGCGAGTAAGATCCGTGTTCCTGACGCTTGGATTTCTATTTGTTCCTTGGAGAACAAGAGAAGCATCAAATCGATCGCTAGATCTGCCGCTTTTAGGGTACTCATTGCAGCTTTGTTATCGCTTAAGGAACTTTTCCCAAGCTGGGTAATGCGCTCATCGGCCGTTAGAGCCTCACTTGTTGATAAGTTCAAATCTTCGACTTCCGATCCGAGCTGTTTAGCTGCCTCCACGAAAGCAAGAGCATAATCTCTAAGAGCATTTCCTTCGCTTAAGACGACCACCTTCTCGTTGGGCGTAAGGCCGCATAATATTAATTCACGTTGAAAGAGGTCGACCTTCTTTGAGTGCTCACGATCCATAGATTCTCCAATCGGTTGAATAGTCTGGTTCCTAAATGATATCCTAGCCCCTCAAGTTAATGTTCGACAATAGGAGAAGACCTTATGTCCGATCAGCTTTCTCAGAAATATCATTCGG
This sequence comes from Deltaproteobacteria bacterium UBA6930, assembly GCA_002450755.1. Lineage (GTDB taxonomy): Bacteria > Myxococcota_A > UBA9160 > UBA9160 > UBA6930 > UBA6930. The sequence continues at coordinate 6,412 of DKAI01000090.1, read as the reverse complement.
CCGTAGACCAGACTCGTCAAGATCTTTCTCGCTCACGTCACCTGCCAGGTGATTTTTATACGTCGAAGGAAATTGAAAAACTTGAACGCGAAAATATTTTCCAAAAAGAGTGGTTATGTGTCGCCAGAGAAGAGGAGTTTGAAGAATATGGAGATTATCGTGCGATTGATATTGCAGGCGAACCTATAGTTCTTTGTCGAGCTAAAGATGGGAAACTTCGCGCCTTTTATAATGTGTGTCGACACCGTGGGACTGCGGTAGTTGAAGGAAGTGGCAATCGTAAGAGTTTTCAATGCCCCTATCATGCATGGACATATGATTTGGAAGGAAGTCTGCGAGGTGCGCCGTATACTGATGAGATTGAAGGGTTTGCCAAGGGAAACTTTGGTTTGAAATCGGTGTTGTTAGATACCTGGGGCGGTTTTGTTTTTATTAACTTAAATCCCAATTGTGATCCACTCCTTGAATCTTTGGGTAGTTTTACTGAAGTATTTGCACCGTATAGACCTCAGGATTGTCGCCTCGCATTCCGGATTCGAGTCGAGTACGACAGTAATTGGAAAGCAGTTGCAGAAAATTTTGTCGATATATATCACTTAGCTACGCTTCACGCCGACTCGTTCGGTTCAAATCAACCTTTGGATTCTTACGAGTTTACAACCTATCCTTGGGGTTATACCGGGAGGTTCAAAGGGCTTAGTCCAATGACCCTAGACGGTCAGCCACGTTATGGGATGATGCCTTGGCTGACAGGCGATTATTTAGAATACGGATATTCCTCACATTTATTCCCGAACACGGGCTTTTATGCCCGCCAAGATAATATGCATTGGGTTACGCAGTGGCCAATCGACGTGAACCGTTCTGCTGCAGAAGTTCATATGATGTTCCCGAAAGAATTTCACGAGCGTCCTGATTTTTCTGAAAAGCTGAAAGATTACGAGGAATGCTTTAGGGTAGTGATCGAAGAGGATGTCTCGATGATCACGGCTCTTCAAAAAGGATTTTCTTCGAAAGGATTTGTTCCCGGCCCTATGTCGAGGTTCGAACATGGAGTTCATCATGTTATTAAATATAATCTTGATCGAATCTTTGGAAAAAATTATGACATTCGTTCCAAGTGAACTATCTCAATAGTTAGCGACCTATATCGAAGAGTTCTTCTATTCTATCAAGTGTAGATTTCATGTGTGTCACATATTTAAAGAAACTTCCGTTGTAGTTTCCATCCTGACGTCGTTGAGTCTCGCCTTCAAAATTATAGTACCCAGGAGTGCAGTCCTCGGCTCTTGTGGTTTTTCCTCTATTCGAAATTACCTCGTTAACCCACCAATCTTCTGCATCTTTGGTTACGTCGAGAGTTTTGTATCCATTGTCCCTTACATGTTTAATGCACCCAGAAATATGGTCTCCCTGTCGTTGCAGAACATCGGTGAGATTAAATCGAAACGAAGCCTGATAGCCGCCCATTATGAAGAGATTTGGGTAGCCCTGAGAATGTATTCCTAGGACAGTACGAACTCCATCACGGTACTTGTCTTCCAAGTCCAGTCCGTCGACTCCAAGAATCCGATTGTAGGTACCTGTTTTTTGCACCTCGAAACCTGTAGCCATGATCAGAAGATCAAGAGGATACTGTTTATCTTCAAAGATAGGCCCGTCTGATCCTATTTCGAGAATACCCTTACCTTTCGTGTCGACTAATTGAACATTGGAACGATTGAATGTAGGGAGATATTCATTATCGAAACACGGTCGCTTGCACATCATCATGTACCATGGCTTTAGGGATTCTGCCGTTTTGGGGTCCGCAACCGTTTCCTCAATTCGTTTGTGAATTCTCATCATTGCATCGATATTTGCGTTTTCCTGACGACGGATCTTTTCCTCCCTGGATAAAGACATGGTTGCTTCTCTTTGGCGAGGCTCGGAGTTTATTAGTGCCTTTTCTCTTCGAAGGGCCTGCCAACCGGGCTTTAATGTTTTTGCCCATTCTGGGTCGGTCTTCCAATCATCTTTGATGTCGATGGAAGAAGGTGTCCGCTGAAAAACAAACAGTTCTTGTGCATTCTTTCCTAGTTTAGGAATTGCCTGAACAGCAGATGCACCTGTACCGATTATTCCTACCCTTTTATTGAAGAGTTTGGAAAGATCTTGTCCTGTGTATTCATAATCCCATCGAGAAGTGTGAAAAGAATGGCCTGAAAATGACTCGAGGCCACGAATCTTCGAAAGTTTAGGCTTAGTGAGCGTTCCGTTGGCGCATATTACAAATTGGGCCTTTATTGAATCTCCGCGATTGGTTGAAATAATCCAACGTCGTTCGGTTTCATCCCATAACGTGCTGGTAACAGTCGTGTGAAAGAGAGCGAGCTTATAAAGATCAAAGCGTTTCGCAATTTCCTGACAGTAAGCGTATATCTCGTGACCTTGAGCGTAATGGTGGGTGGGTACATAGTTCATTTCATCCAAAAGCGGTAGATAATCGTAGGCGACGACGTCGCATGCTACGCCTGGATATCGGTTCCAGTACCAAGTTCCACCAACATCTGCTCCACGCTCGACAATGCGAATACTTTCGACGCCTACCTCGCGGAGTCGCGCAGAAGTAAGAAGGGCCGAAAAACCACCTCCTATAAACAGACACTCCACCTCATCTGAGAGAGGCGACCGGTCAGGTATGCTATTTCCATGAGGATCTATCGCATACTTTTGGAGATTTCCTTCGAGCTCAGTGATGTATTGGTCGGTCCCTTCGGGTCGATAATTCAAACGTAGGTCACGTTCTTCGGCGAATCTCTCCTTTATTTTGTCGTAGTAAGACTGCGGATTATCGAAATCTTTTTCGATATTAAAAGAGAACGGATTCTGTGCTTTTTCCATGGTCCATGTATCCTTTGATTTTATCGTCCTGGGGGACGATACAACTTAATCGGTCCTTCTCCCGTCATTGTGGGATGTTGTCTGGACCATGCTCGTCCCGCATTAGCACCACCATCAACGACGTGAGTCGTACCAGTAACGAAACTCGAGTGGTCAGACGCGAGATATAGGGCCGCTCTGGCAATATCTTCGGGCTCGCCTATCCGACCGATTGGCTGGTACTTCCCCATCTTTTCTCGCATCCGATCGATCTGGCTTTCAGTTACCTGCGTGCGGCCTGCCGCAAGAGGGGTTGCAACGACACCAGGGCATATAGAGTTCACGCGGATGTCATCCTTCCCGAGCTCAAGAGCTACTGATGTGGTTAGATGGATAACTGCCGCCTTGGCCATCGAGTAAAGGTGGGGAGCCTCACCCGCGAGAAGTCCCGCAACACTCGCAGTATTGATAATACTTCCACCGGTACCGGAGTGTTTTATACCTTTCGCACCATGCTTTATTCCGAAGAAAACTCCTTTTACTAATACGTCGAGGGTAATGTCGAAATCGTCTTCGCTAATTGTTTCAATAGGGCCTCTAGCGCCTCCAAATCCGGCATTATTGAACATGATATCGAGTCGTCCCCATTTGCTTAGCGCAACCTGGATGACTCCCGATACATCTTTCTCTTTAGTGACATCTACGTATTTAAAAATTCCCTGGGTTCCTAAACTTTTCGAGACCTCCTCTCCAAGATCTTGGTTGAGGTCGGCGATAACTACTTTCGCTCCTTCTTCTGCAAATAGTTTGGCAGTAGCGGCTCCCATTCCACTAGCTGCTCCCGTTATTATCGCGACTCGATCTTCAAGTTGGCTCATTTCCAAAAAGTCTCCTGTTTAATCACCTGTTGATTCTTCTATCAGAACTCCGGCTTCAGTTAGGTTTCGGATATCTTCTTCTGACATTCCCACCCAGTCAGTCAGCACCTCGTAATTATGCTCTCCCTTCAGTGGTGCTGGTCCTCTAACCTCCGACTCTGACTGAGAAAAACGGTAGGGCGATTGGACGACTCTTCTCGTGCCACCCCTCCGATCGTCAATTTCCACGAGAGATTCTCGATGGGTTAAGGTTGGAGATGCAATGGCCTCTCGAGCTGTTTTTACGTCGCCCCAAGCAAGATTGGCGCGATTTAGTGCAGAAAGAAGAGGTGGGCGTGTTTTAAAAGAAAGAAGATATTCCTCCCATGCTTTTCTTCTTCCTTCAATTTTTTCTTCGAGGGAGCAACCTTTAGGCGAAGGGTCGCGAAGTTCTAGAATCTCCGTTGCACACTTCCAGACCCACTTGAAATCACCCATGATCATAATGGGCCCCCCTGGCGCATTCCAAATTTCCCCTCCTCCACGAGGGTGGTTTTCAACTCCCTCAAGGGCCCAAAAGAAATAGTCATCTACCGTTAGAAGTGCCTCGATCATAGCGATGTCAATGTGCTGACCAATCCCTGTCTGATCACGTTCTCTTAGTGCGGCAAACATCGCAACAAGGCTGTGTAGTCCCGATGTGGTGTCGGCAACCGATAGCTGTGAATCGGTAGGGTGGGCAGAGGCAACTTTTGCCTGTCTACTAAGCCAGCCTGATTCGGCATGGATTATGCCGGCATAAGCAGGACGACGGCTTTCTGGCCCTGTTTGACCAAAACCTGAGATTGATACCATTATTAGCTCGGGATGCTCTGCGGAAAGTTGAGGCCAATCGAGCCCAAATTTTGCGAGTACACCCGGGCGAAAATTCTCTATTACGACATCGGCGAGCTTCGCCAGATTTCGAATAAGTTCGGGTCCCTTCGGTTGAGTAAAATCCACGCAAATAGCTCGTTTTCCCGCGTTGAACTGGGCAAAATATCCAGTCTGATGACCCAGTCGTGTTCCAAAGTGCCGGGTAACGTCGCCTTCGGGAGGCTCTACTTTTACAACGTCAGCACCGAGGTCATTCAACATTCGAGTTGCAAAGGGTCCTGCAAGCACTCGAGTAAGATCGAGAATCTTAATTCCCGCTAGTGGGTTCATATCTGAAATTTCGCCGAGTCAAGATTTTTTCTCCAACAAGTATTTCTTCGAATGGAAGAGTAAACTTTAGATCATTTAACTGATTTTATGCCTTGTATTGCGGTTAAATCTTCACCGTTCGTGAGGGACGCCACGCACATGAAGTAGCGGTAGAACTATGGAGCCGACGAGCGGAATTGAACCGCTGACCTGCTGATTACGAATCAGCTGCTCTACCAGCTGAGC
>DKAI01000090.1:0-958 GCA_002450755.1 Deltaproteobacteria bacterium UBA6930 | reverse complement strand
GCTCTACCAACTGAGCTACGTCGGCATCCTAGAGACCCGGTATTGTCCGGGGACCCGCTAGCGGTACCTCTAATCATACTCGGGACCGGTAAAGATCACTAGCGGTCGTTATCTTTAGCGATCTATGGAAAAAAATCGACGTCTAATTTGGATTGATGGCAAGTTCGTCCCTTGGGAGGAAGCGACAGTTCATGTGCTTTCCCACAGCCACCAGCGCGGTTCGTTAGTTTTCGACTATTTAGCCGTTTACGACACACCTGCTGGTCCTTCAGTCTTTCGCCTGAATGAGCATGTGGAACGGTTTTTGATTTCTATAGATTTGGTTGGATTGCCACTATCTTGGACTCGAGAGAATATTACCGAAGCGATTCTAGATACGATTCGGCAGAACCCGAATTGCCGAGCGGTCAAGATCTCAGCCTATCTCGCCTCGATTGAAGTGGATATCGTTCCTGCCAATGCTCATGTCACCCTTGCGGTAGCGGCTTACGACCCTATTGGCGACGTTTACGGAAGGAAAGAACTCGAAGAGACTCAGAGTAAAAGACCACTAAAAATTTGGCTTGAAAAGGAAATTAGAAGTCGCCGGAAGGATATTCTTCCGCCCCAGGCGAAGGTAGCCGCGGCTTATGCCTCGCCTATGGCTGCAAAATGGTCTGCCCGGAGACGTGGCTTTGACGACGTAATTTTCGTCGACGCCGATGGAAATCTGGCGGAAGGGCCAACAAATAATGTGTTCTTGGTTGATTGCAAGGGCGTGTTGAGAACGCCACCAGATGAGACCGTTCTCTTGGGAGTTACTCGTAAATCCATAATCGAGATAGCTGGAGCTCTCGGATATCAAGTTAGTGAAGCACCTCTTCGACCCGAGGAGCTTTTGTCTTCGAAAGAGGCCTTCATCACAGGTACTACTGCTGGTCTTTGGCCAATTGGATCGGTTGACGGTCAGGTGATTGGT
>DKAI01000091.1:4784-26114 GCA_002450755.1 Deltaproteobacteria bacterium UBA6930 | reverse complement strand
TCCTCACTATGACCTTCCAGATCAAGGAAAAACCTATACTCCCACGGAGCGCCCTTAAGCGGTCGTGACTGGATACCGGCAAGGTTTACATCGTGAACATCAAAAGGTTTAAGAAGTCGATGCAAAGCGCCTGATTCGTCCTTTCGTACTGTGAATACGACACTCGTCAGATCCGAACCAGAGGCTGAGGGTGAGTCGCCACCAAGTATAAGAAAGCGAGTGGTATTATCCTGCCTGTCTTCTATGCCGCGCTCTATTATCTCGAGGCCGGAATATTCGGCACTAATCAACGGACCAATCGCCGCCAAATCCTCGCTGTCCCCGGCAAGCCTCGCTGCTTCAGCAGTACTAGGAAGTGGTATTTTCTCAATTCCTGGAAGATGCAGCTCTAGCCATTTTCGAGCCTGCGCAAGAGGTTGTGGATGGGATGCAACACGTCGAACGTCTTTCAAACTACCAGTCTTCGACATAACACAAAGAGAAACTCGCAAAAGCACCTCACCGGCTATCGTAACATCTACCTCCGCCAAGCTATCAAGGGCCTGAGTTACCACTCCCTCGGTACTATTTTCGATGGGTAGCAAGCCGTGATCCAACTTGCCCGAAACAATCTCGGACAATATATCCGCGAAACTCGATTTTGAGAGAAATTCGACTTGCTTACCAAATGCCTCTATCGCCGCTAAATGAGAAAAAGTTCCCTCTGGACCCAAATAGCCGACCCTGAGTCGTCTTTCTAACGAACGCGTTCCGGACACGATTTCTTTAAACACTGGAGCCAACCCATGAACCGGAAACGGACCCGAATTCGTTTTCTCTAACTTAGAAATAAGATCTCGCTCCCGTCCAAAGCTATAAACTGATCTTCCTTCCTTTTTCTTGAAACCACCGACCAATTTAACTAGCCGTGCCCTCTCGTTTAAAAGATCCAAAATCTTTAGATCCACTCGATCGATCTCTTCTCTCAATGTGAGAAGTTCATCGTTCTTTGCAGACGAGTCATTCTTTGGAGCTTTTTTGCTCAACTTTCTCCCTCTCGATTGAGTTTGAGATGTCTGCTTTTAATCTACCGGCCAATAGGTTTGGAAGAGTCATTTAAGAGCCGGAACCGCTAAACCCTTGGAAATACTAGGACAATATATCCAACGGACACTTTGGGGTCAAACCTACTTTCCGAATTCCTTTGTTCTTACGCAGGGTTACACTACATCAGTAAAGTACGGCTCTAATATACAAGTATACCGGGTCTAAAAAAACACACTCGTGTGCAAAGCACCTCTTTTATTAGACCTACCGCCAATTAGGACTCCAGAATTATCTGCTTTTCCGAGTCCGAATAATCCATCGGTAACCCTGCATCCTCTGCCAAATGAATACAAATTGGGCCATCCTCAATATATGACCAACGAAACTACTAGAGAAAATCTTAAACCCCCTCCAATAATTGGCTTGTCCGGAGGAATCGGAACAGGAAAAAGCACAGTTGCAAAGATGTTCGTATCACTTGGAGCGATTCTCATAGATGCAGATGCGATTGTTCACGAGCTACAGGCTCCTGGTAAACCAGTACTTCAGGAGATTGTCAATCGCTTCGGGCCGGCATCCTTAAACGACGATGGCACTCTAAACCGAAAAGGCCTTGGGGCAATCGTTTTTCGTGACGAAACTGCCAGGCAGGATCTGGGGAAAATTGTTCATCCTCCAGTCCGTCGAGAATTATTAGCAAGAGTCAAGAGAGCCCTAGGAGAAGATGCTGCTCTTGTAATAGTTGACATCCCTTTATTATTCGAAAGCGGACAAGAACGCGGCGATCCAGAATTAAAAATACAGTCGACCATCCTGGTCTACGCAGATAAAGCACAACAAATCCAACGCCAAATTTCTAGAGATGACGCTGACCGAGAAGAAGCAGTGCGACGAATAGACTCACAAATGCCAATCAAAGAAAAAGTAAGACTAGCTGACTTCACTATTGACAACTCGGGCACAATCCTTCAAACCCGCGCTCAAGTTGAAAAGTTATTCCTACAGCTGTCGCGCCAAAAAGAAGAACAAAGTTAAATGGTTCTTTGAACTAATGATTTTTTTAGCTCCGAAGCAAAGCTTCCAACCGATCGAACAGCTTCCTCCACGTTCCCCGATCTCGCTACCCGATCGACAAAAGCACTGCCGACAATCACGCCATCTGCAAACGCGGAAACCTCTGACGCCTGCTTAGCGGTTGAAATTCCAAACCCCACACAAACAGGATACAAAGATTGACTCCTCACTCGAGCAACTAAATTCTTCAAGCCACTCGGAAGAACGGCTCTTTCTCCTGTGACACCCGTCAAAGAAACATAGTATAGAAAACCTCGTGTCTTTGCAGATAGGTACTTCAGTCGTTCCGGACTCGTGGTGGGTGATACTAGAAGGATAGGATCGATGTCACTAGCCTCGCACCTATTATAAAAATTTTTCCCTTCCTCCGGAGGAAGATCTGGCACAATCACCCCACTAACCCCTACATCACCAGCAAATCGGGCAAATCTCTCCTCTCCGAACGAGAAGAATGGATTCGCATAACCCATAAGAACTATCGGCGTCTCGACGCATTCGCCGAGTTTCCTTGTCAATTCAAGAATGTCTTCAAGAGTCGTACCGTTTGCTAGAGAGCGTTCACTAGCTTTTTGAATAGTTACACCTTCGGCCAAAGGATCAGAGAAAGGAATTCCAATCTCAAGAATATCTGCACCTCGAGAGCATATTTCAGTAGCCAACTTTAGAGTCGACTCCAAATCGGGATCACCTGCAGTAAGGAATGCGACGAGCGCTACCTCGTTCCGATCTTTTAAGTTTTGGAAAACTGAGTCTATTCGACTCATATGTTCGACCTTCCGGAGGAATTATCTAAGATTTCGCGTACCTGCGCGACATCCTTATCACCCCGTCCAGACAAATTCACAACAACAATGTCATCTCGATCGAACGCTTCACCCTCTTTTAGCAAATAAGCGATGGCATGAGCACTTTCCAGGGCTGGTATTATTCCTTCTGTCTTCGATAACACTAGAAATGCTTCCAGAGCTTCATCATTAGATGCCATTTCATATTGAGCCCGGCCGTTTTCCTTTAAAAAAGCATGCTCGGGCCCCACCCCTGGATAATCTAAACCTGCAGACACGGAATGAGCAGGTGAGATCTGGCCGTAGGAGTCAGAAAGGACAAACGTTTTTTGACCGTGAAAAATACCAGGAGCACCGGCTGCTAACGTCGCTCCATGCAAGCCGCTTTCGATTCCTTCTCCGCCCGGTTCGACCCCTATCATTCTCACATTTTCATGTTCAATGAAAGGATGGAACAACCCTATAGCATTAGAACCACCACCCACACAGGCGAGCAAGCAATCGGGTAACCTTCCTTCCAATCGAAGAATTTGATCCATACACTCCAAACCAATTACCCTCTGAAAGTCTCTTACCATAGTTGGATACGGAGCCGGACCCATTACTGAACCAATGCAATAGTACGTCGTGCGTACATTTGTCACCCAATCTCTCATGGCTTCGTTGATTGCGTCCTTTAAGGTCTTGCTACCTGAGGTCACCGAATGAACCTTAGCTCCAAGCAGTTCCATCCTAAAAACGTTCAACGCCTGACGAGCCACATCTTCGGCTCCCATATAAACTTCGCAAGGAATACCAAAAAGAGCGCAAGCCGTCGCAATCGCAACACCATGTTGTCCAGCTCCAGTCTCGGCAATAATCCTTTCCTTTTTCATAAACTTGGCTAACAAACTCTGACCAAGAACATTATTAATCTTGTGCGCACCCGTATGAGCTAAGTCTTCCCGCTTAAGATAAATCTTCGGTCCGCCGACGAGGTCACTCAAGTTCTCAGCAAAATAAAGGGGAGTCGGTCGCCCTGCATAACTGCCTAAAAGATCATCAAGTTCATTCCAAAATTCAGAAGATTTCTTTACGGATCTGTAACATTTGTCGAGTTCTTCGAGAGCCGCGATTAAAGTCTCCGGTACGTAGCGTCCGCCAAACTCACCGAAATGGCCATGATCGTCAGCTTCACTCTTCATCAAAAATTTAAAACTCCGCTTCTAAAGCACGAATTGAATCAACAAAATCTTTCATTCTATCTAAGTCCTTCCGACCATCTACTTCCACCCCACTTGCTACATCCACTCCCCAGGGCAGAACCTTCTGAAAACTGGACAGAGCAGCTTCGATATTCTCAGGATTCAAGCCTCCAGCTAGCATTACCGAAAACCCTTCTTCTAAAATCGAGGTTACTCCGGACCATTCCCACTCTCTTCCATCCCCCGGAACATCAGCCGGATGATCCACCAGGATCAGAGAATCAGGATACATTCTAGCCGTCTTAAGATCTGCTCCTGCAATCGCTTTTATCTTTGGAATCGAGAACTCTGCGACAAATTCCGGGGACTCGCGACCGTGAAACTGAACTCTATCAAGCGGCACCGAATCAAGAATTTCGAGAATCTTAGATCTCGACTCATCCCGAAACAAGCCTACACGTTCAACTCTACCCTCTAGCTGACGCGAAAGCTTTTTGGCGGTTTTCAAATCTATAAACCTCTTCGAGTCGGATACAAAGTTCAAACCTACGAGATCCGCACCCGCCTCTACTGCATCTTCTGCTTCAGCATCCGTTTTAAGTCCGCAGATTTTTACTTTCACCTTCATGTATCGCCGCGCAATCTTTTCAGTGCGTAAGCGAGGTCGGGTTGCCTCATAAGAGATTCTCCCACCAGAAATCCTTTAACACCAAAATTGGACAGGCGTAACATTTCCGCGTTCTCGCCAATTCCACTCTCTGAAATTAAAGTACAATTTGGAGGTACTTTTGCAGCCAGTTTCTCTGTTACGCTAATATCAGTGACGAAAGTTTTTAAGTTTCGATTGTTAACACCGATCAATTCGGAACCAATTCCGATTGCTCGATCGAGCTCAGAAACATCATGGACTTCCACTAACACGTCTAAATTTACTGATTTGGCGTAGCTATAAAGGCTTAAAAGTATTTCCTCACTGAGCGCGGCAACGATCAATAAAATAGCATCAGCTCCATGGATTATTGCCTCATCGATTTGATAGGTATCAATCATAAAATCTTTACGGAGCAAGGGAATCGGAACGCACTGTCTTATTTGCTTAAGATAATCCAAGTGTCCGCCGAAATAAAATTCATCCGTCAAAACTGAGAGCGCTGCCGCGCCTCCCCTTGCATACATTTCGGCACACTGAATCGGATCAAAATTTTTCCGGATCTCACCTTTACTAGGTGATCGGCGCTTAATTTCTGCAATCACAGCCGGCGAAGGAGCCTTTATTATCGCGTTTTTGAATCCTCTCGGGCGTGACACCGAATTCAATTTATCACGTAACTTTTCTTGAGGAATCTTTCTTTTCCTCTCTATAATCTCTATCTCTTTTCTCTTGAGAATTTCGGACAAGATAGTCACTGCCAATTAAGCCTCGCGCTGACTATAACGAATCAATGCTTCAAGTTTTTTCTTTGCCTCTCCGGAATCGATACTTTTCGCTGCTGCTTCTATCCCCTTCTCAAAATTCTCTGCCAGACCCGCCACCCAAAGAGCCGCTCCCGAGTTAAGTACAACTATGTCCCGCGGAGCACCAAGCTCTCCTGACAAAATAGAAGTTCCGATCTTTGCATTCGTTACCGGATCTCCTCCACGCAAATCTTCTGGGCGAGCTAATTTGATTCCGTATTGTTCGGGATCGACCGTATAGTCAACCATCTCTACGCCATCCCAGAAAACGGCAAAACTTGTCCCCGTTGTTGTAAGCTCGTCAAGACCATCTGATCCATGTACCACCATCACCCTTTCGGAACCTAAACCTCGCAGAACTTGCGCTATCGGCATTACAAGAGCTTGATCATATACCCCCAGCAGCTGCCTTTTCACTCGAACAGGGTTTAGAATTGGCCCTAGGCAGTTCATGATCGTGCGAATTTTAAGCCGCTGTCGTGCATTAGCCATGTAACGCATGGCGGGATGAGCTCGCCGTGCGAAAAAAAAGCCAATGCCAATATTCCGAGCCATCTCGGCTGCAAAGGAGACCGGCAAGTCGGCTTTCACACCTAGAGCCTCTAAAACGTCGTAACTCCCGCTTCTGCTTGAGGCAGCTTTGTTCCCATGTTTGACAACGGTGGCTCCGGCCCCAGCGGCAACGAGAGCTGAAATAGTGGATATATTAAAAGTCGCAGCCCCATCCCCACCTGTACCACAAGTATCTATGGCTCTCTCGTCAGGCAGCTGATTCATATCGGCGTTTTCGAGACATGCTCTTGCTGCAGCCATTATCTCGCTAGAAGTCTCACCCTTCGTACGTAACGCAACGAGAAGTCCTGCCACTTCCGCATCACTGGCCTCACCTTGCATAATCGAATGAAACGCACTCTCTAGGATCTTAGAGGGAACTTCGACTCCAGATGATGCTAGATCAATTGCTTCAAAAAGGCTCACGAGACTTCGCCACACATGTCGAGAAAATTTCTGACAATACTCTTACCCATTTTTGTCATTACCGATTCCGGATGAAACTGCACGCCTACAATTGGGAGCTGTCGATGTTTAATTCCCATTATTTCCCCATCTTCGCTATGGGCGCAAACTTCGAGAGCCTGAGGAACGCTCTTGCCTGAAACAACAAGAGAATGATAACGCGTTGCTTCAAAAGGATTCGGCAAACCAACAAACAGACCGTTACCGTTGTGTGTTATTTCCGAAGTTTTTCCGTGCATGAGACGTTTTGCTCCGGTGATTTCACAACCGAACGCTTGGCCGATACATTGGTGACCGAGACATACTCCAAGGAGCGGTATTCTACGTTCCCCAAAAGCTTTCACCGATTCGAGTGAAACGCCCGAATCTTCTGGTCTCCCAGGCCCAGGCGAAACGACGACTCCTTCAATCGAACGTTGAACAATTCTGTCCAGTGGTTCCGCATCATTCCGAACGACCTCTACTTCAGTACCAAGTTCCATAAAGTATTGAACTAGATTATAGGTGAAGGAATCGTAGTTATCGATTACGAGAATTCGGATCACCTGACTTCCTTCCTCGCGAGATCAAGAGCGTGAATCAATGCCTTGGCTTTATTACGCGACTCGTCGTATTCGTCCTTTGGCTTCGAGTCCGCTACCACTCCACCTCCAGCTTGCAAATAAACAGTCTCGTCTTTCACCAAAACCGTACGGATGGTTATGGCCATATCCATATTCCCTGACGAATCCACATATCCCACGCAACCTCCATATGGACCTCTACGAAGATGCTCCAATTCATCAATGATCTCCATGGCACGTATTTTGGGCGCACCTGAGAGTGTGCCTGCAGGGAATGATGCCCTTAAGACGTCTAGCCAGTCTAGGCCCTCTCGTATTTTTGCTTTAACGTTGGAGACAATATGCATAACATGGGAGTACCTCTCAATAATCGCATAGTCAGTCACTTCAACACTTCCAACCTCAGCTACTCGACCTAGATCATTACGACCTAAGTCGACCAGCATGAGATGTTCTGCGCGTTCTTTAGGATCTTTCAGTAGTTCTTCCTCAAGAGCAAGATCCTGTTCGACTGACTCACCACGCGGCCTCGTGCCCGCGATCGGCCGAAGATCAATCCGACCATCCTCTACACGAACTAATATTTCAGGTGACGAGCCAATTAAAATCGACCCATCACATCGCAGAAAAAACAAATAAGGACTCGGATTGACTCTCCTAAGGTGCCGGTAAATCAGAAACGGATCAACTTCTAAGGGAGTTTGGAACCGTTGAGAAAGAACCGCTTGAAAAATATCTCCTGCCTCAATATACGACTTAGCTTTCTCAACCATCAGTCCATATGAAGCCTCATCTTCGCTGGCAACCAATGCCCCTAAACCTGGAACCTCTTCGCTAGTCGAAGCGGATCTACTCGTACGGGTCTTGATAACAAGCTCTTCGAGAGCTTCAACCGCCTCGTCGTACTTCTTAGCGGGATCCTCATCTTCAGCTGCAATCTCGACTTCACGAATCAACAAGGCTCTGTGTTTGACATTGTCATAGACTACTACCGTTTCGGGGATAACAAAAACTGCATCAGGAAAGTTCAACTCATCGACATTAGTATTAGAGATATCTTCTACAAATCGAATCCAGTCCCAAGAGATCGCACCAACTGCGCCCCCAGAAAACCTCGGTAGAGCCTCACCAGAAATCGCTACTGCCTTAAACTCTGCCAGACGATCTCGCAAATATTTTAATGGATCACCGTTATACGGTGCTTCGACTTGAGTTGTTCCCTTCGACCATTTGATCGTACCGTTTTTGGCGCAAAACTTCGCCCTCGCACCTACTCCTATAAAACTCCACCGTGCCCATTTCTCGCCTCCTTCCACAGATTCAAAGAGAAAAGAAGTCTCTCCATCATCCAGCTTCTGAAAAAGAGAAACAGGTGTTTCCATGTCAGCCAGGATTTCTCTGACAACTGGTACTAAATTTCCCTTACGAGAAAGCTCAATAAACTCTTCTTGGTTCGGGCGGAGCATCGGCTCTCCACATTTTCAAGATAAATAGAAAAAGTCGGGTTAATTCCGTTTGGTAGCAAACCTTTGCGGGTGGTCAAGCACAATCGCGCGCTCCTACCTGCTGGGATCTAAAAGGCGAGTACTAGCCCTTCGCCCTCTACTACCAGTGCTCTTGAAGGGCCTATCCGTATCATCCCCTAATCCAATCAATTGATATCGAAGCTCAATCTCAAGGCCATCAATACGGTCATCTTCCACTTCCAGCCGTATAGCCCAGCAGCGACACTTCGAGATATATTCAAGTGCCCCTTCATTGCTCAAATTTAACGACTCCTCTAGGGAATATCCCGTTCCGTATTCAAGTGCCCAATTGGGAGAGAGTGCGACCCGCGTTGAAAACCCTACCTGATTTACTCTTTTAAAATTAATCTCAAATTCCTCAAAACGATCGTCGTCAAAGCGAAAGGCCTCAAAGAAGGGTGGAATATCTCTGAGATACCTATACATAAAACCTAACCTGTGACCCCTCTCATGATTCCACCCGAACTCGAGCATACCCTCTCCTACACGCTGATTATCGAGGTCGTACCCGAAGTTAAAACGCGAACTCCACCCTTCCCCGGGATACATGGTTCCATCAAGAATCAAATTGTTAAATTTATCATTTGAAAAATTATATTGCGTTCCTAGAGAAAGTTCGCCAACAAGGCGTTCCGAAACATAAAAGTTATCCCCATCTGCTTTTCGTTCCTCCCCGAACCAGCTGTCAGCCTTTCCATAAAACCTATTAGAGACCCCAATCGTAATCGCATTCAAACTGTCGATACGATCTGATGGATCACGAGTGATATTACTTAACTCCAGTTGCCTGATTCTATCTTGCAAGACTGAACCTTGAGGGACCAGCAGCGGGTTATCACTCTGAGAGTCCGAGCTTATCGCTGTATACGCGATACGGGGTTCTAGAACGTGTAGCACTTCTTTATTCAAGATTGGAATGTTGAATGAGCCACGCAGTCGTGTCCGAACATCCAACTGAGCCGTTAAAAGCTGGCGAATCTCACTTCCCTGTTCTTCTGTCTGATAAAAAGTACCGTGGTATCCAATCTCGGGAAGTATTTCAATCTTATCGCCAATTCGTAGTGGGTACGCAAGCCTTGGATTCAGGACGAGCCGACTTCCTTTATCCAGAAGCGGTTCACCTTCGTCAAATCGACCATTCCCCTCGAACCCTCTCGGAGAGTCGTCTCCGCTCCCATCCACTTCGTAAGAACCTGAACTTCCCCTCTCATGTCCATTTGGAATTCCATCTGCACCTGTATCCAAAAACATTTTTCGAACGGCAGTAGCATTCGGGTACGCTTCATCTGCCTGTTGTTTTGACCAGAAATATGCATATTCGACGTTGAGAGAAGCAAACAGGCCATTAACCTTAGGCACTTCCAAGTCAGGTGCGCTGAACGCTAGAGAAGGAACTCGCTGGAGAAGGAACCGATCCCTGTCTTGATCGTCAGGGTTCTGCTGATCATCTGCATACCACAGTCCGCCATGAAATCCGATTTGTTGATTCTCACCGAAAGAACGCTCCAAAAAAGCCTTCGACTCTACGAAACGATCGTTCCTATAATCACTAAAGCCATCGTAGTCATAAGAATACATGTTGTCCGAAATAATCTTTGCGTCAATCTTTCCCCGTAACTGAAAAGGAAGATCTTGATCATGGAGCCAATCAAGGCCCCACCTCCTCGGGTCAAAAGGTGTCGATAGATCGGACTCTTCCACCTCGTCGTCATCGTTAATAAAGGCGAAATAAAGATCAGACTTACCCCTTTCACCCATCACGTGCTCTATCTCTAACTTGTTAAGAAAACCTTGATCTGCAATCCAACTCGGGGTGTAAGTAACATTCAGATCGTCCCTTGCTGCCCAGAAAAAAGGAAGACCCCAATCGCCCCCGTCATCGGTAGAAAATCCGATTTCGGGAAAAAGAAAACCAGTCTGCCTCTCAGTTTTAACTGGATAAAGCATCCATGGAAGCCACACAACGGGAACGCCTAAAACATTAAAGGTTGTATTCCGCGCGGTACCGTAGCCTCCGACTTCCAAATCAGTCGTCTTCGCCTTGACTTTCCAGGGTTCTTTTCCATCATCGGGGCACCGACAGGATGTAAAGGTCGCATCCTCAAAAGTAAATTCCTTTTCCCCCACACGACGCACGGTTCTACCCGTCATCTGCATCTCACCTTCGAGGCGCCCGTCCAAGATTAGGGTCTCAAACGAGTCTATATTAAACTCAACAGAGTCGGCAAAAAGAGTGTCAGATGCATCTATCACTACGACATTGCCGATTGCAATGCCGCGTCGGGTAGTATTATTAATAGACATCCAGTCAGCTGTTACGGTTTTATCGGGATGTGCGACTCGAACGTTTCCACGAGCCACGTATAAATCTCGCTCCTGTTCGTAGTCGACGGAGTCGGCGGTGACGTCGTAGGGGCTATCGCTATCGATACCTTGAGCCCAAGCAGGAGCTCCAGACATAAGAATCAGGAATGAAACGATCAGCCCAACCAGAACCTTTTGGGAATAACCTGCCATCTGTTTCATATGGCTTTTCGGTAGGTATTTGTTCAAGTCAAAAGACAAAGGTTTCATCTAAAACACAGCCCTCGGTACCCATCAGACTAACCCAATCAACAAATTGAGGCCAAAGCAACAGAGGTTCGCTTGGATTTATAATAATGAGTCAATAGCCTTCGTTGGCTTTCTCGACAGCATTCGAGAGCTCCGAAAGGGATATGACACCGAAATGAACGTGGGAAATCTTTCCGGACGGAGCAACCACAAAGGTCGCGGGGAAGCCCAGCGCCCCGTAACTTTGAGCGAGGGACTCATCACCCAAGAGAACGGTATATCTAATTTGATGTTTATGAACAAATGGACGAATAACCTCCCAGCCTTTCGAATCTACTGAAATTCCGATTACCTCTACGCCTTCACCCCTATTATCGTCCATAAACTTGTTAAGAACCGGCACCTGTTTTACACATGGGGCACACCAGGTCGCCCAAAAGTCTATTATGACCGTATTGCCAAGCAAGTCATCCATGGCAACCGAAGTATCCGACAAGCTCTCCAACGAGAACTTCGGAGCCATCTCAGGGGGATCCATCCACGATTTTTTATTTTCAGGAGTACAGCCAACAGAGAACAACAGCACAGCCACAAGTATTAACCACTGTCTCGTCTCACGTTTAAGCACTCCACAAATCACAGTAGTAGAGCCTCTGCAGCCTCCACAATGCGGTTCATGAACGTAAAATAACTATTCAATGATGCTAAACGGTTCGTCAGTATCAACGTCCCAATAGCTACCAAAAAACACCCTGAGAGGATTTTAATCAAAGGCAAATGGCGCCTCACACTGGCAAACCACCTCAAGAAAGTGTCGAGACTAGCACCAGCTAAAAAGAAGGGTATTCCAAGACCAAGAGAGTAAACGGAGAGCAATAGCATCCCGTCGGTTGCAGTATCCCGGGCACCCGCAATTGTCAAAATACTACCTAGGATCGGTCCAACGCAGGGAGACCAGCCAAACGCAAATGCAGCGCCTATTAAGGACGCTCCTATCAAACCGTTTGAACGTAAGCGTGAGCCCCAGCGAAATTCTCGATTAAACCAGCTGACGGAAAAGAGCCCCACCATATGCAGCCCCATAACTATAATCAACAGGCCTGCAACCTGTACCGCCCGGATTTCGAATCCAAAAAGAAGCACCTTCCAAGTAACAAGCAACCGTCCTACCACGGATGCAGAAGCACCCAGTGCAACAAAAACCGCTGTAAAACCAAGAAAAAAACCTAAGCACCCCAAAAGCACTCGACTTCGACTAGCAGAGTTAGACTGCATCTCGTCTACTGAAATTCCTGAGATCAAAGACAAATATGCTGGCATCAGAGGAAGTACACATGGAGAAAGTACGGACAAAACTCCCGCCAACAGTGCTCCAACCAGACTTGCCAAGGACAAGGGATCTTGCATTTACCTATCAGAAAACCTCGCTATTCCATCTGGCTCTAAGAGTCCCCCAACAGGTCTCTTCCCATCAGTCTCTCAAACTCTTTTAAGAGAGCGACGCTTTTGCAAAACGCAAAAAGCGCTTTGTGCCCGCCTGTGACAAAAGATCGCCGTCTTTCAAAGGATGTAGTTTAAAAGTTTTCTCCCTTGATTTCTCCTCCTGGCCGTGCAGAAGGTTTCCCTAGACGCAAATGCTCCGGAGACCTACCCACGAACTCTAAAGCCTTCTCTCTACGAATGTGCTCCGGTCGAACTAAATAGTCTCCACGCACCGATGCATTGAGAATAGGCTCCGCTACGGATCTATCTCCTCCCGAAGCTGCATAGGCCATACCCGCAATCAGCGCTCCCCCGCCGGCATAAGCCAGTTTGGCAGGCGTGTAAAAAAGCGATGCAACTCCCGACCCGATTCGAATTCCGACCTCCTCGTCAGAGCCTCCAGCGATAGCGGCAGTCGGTTGAAAAACCAGCGCGAAAACCACGGCTACTAAGGCCGTGCCCATAACTCTAGAAAACATCTTCATAATTACTCCCTCTCAGCCCTCAAGCCAATTCGAAGGTTTTAAACCTGCTCCACTAAATCGCGGAGCAGTACACAAACCCTCAGCACCGAATCAAAAGCGCTTTACCGGATATCCTAGGTACCAACGAATGCACCAATTAGACTTCCGGACCCCCAAATAAGAATGTGGGTGTTTATTCTCTGCGGTCAAGTCACAAACTTATAAAGTGTAGGTTTTATAACCCTCTTAGGGCTCTCGATCAGTGATTTCTTGATGACATCAAGCAACTGAGACCTAACGACGCGAACCAACCGAATAAACCAGTCACATAAGGCACCATACATTTCCGCGGCCCATTAACAGCGAGCATCTGCAGGTACTGGGGCGTCGTTAAGATCTAGGGAATTGCCTAGAGAACACGTTGCCATCCTTTGGCCTGCGCACTGCCCTACTATACAGACAAGATAAAAACTGACGCCCGTTCTAAAGCAGACGGACTTGCAGAGCTTTTTACGGCGATACTGCAACCCTATGGCCTTAGCTACCAAGAGGCGAGGCTCCCAGATTAAAGTTATACATCCGTTCCGCACATTTTTCTAACCGTGACAGAAACCGTTCCATCTTAAGCCGCAGAGACGCCTCTCGTGAAATCCCACTCAACAAGCTTTAACATCAAGACAAGAGACCTTCTTCTCCGAACCAACGTAAAGGTTGACTTTACATTCATTGAACTAAATGCATAGGATTAAATCCTACTGACAGAAGGGGAGGATAAAATCATGAAGGACGATTGGCTGCTCGAATCAGACGAAATTGTTACTGCCCACACAAAGAAGTTATGGGCACCACTACATGTCTAAAGGTAGTGACGATGTACCTGTCTCTCCTTTATTCCTGTTATACAGCAGAGAAATACTAGCGGCCCGTCAAGTACTCGACCTGGCATGTGGCCGAGGCAGGCACTCACTCGCCGCCGCTAAAGGGAAAGCAGTTGTGGTCGGGCTGGACCGCAATCGTACGCACCTACGGTACCTTTATAGTAAAGCAAAACATCAAAAAATGAACTCTAAACTTTTTCTAGTCTGCGGTGATCTAGAAGCTGATTCCCAACATATTCTTCTGGAACAGACTTGGGATGTAGTCTTGGTATTCAGATACCTACATAGGCCTCTATGCAATTGGATCGGGCAAGCACTTCGCCCCGGAGGTCTTTTGTTATACGAAACATTTACGAAAGAACAGGTAAAATTCAACACCGGTCCAAAGAACCCAGACTTTCTCCTTGAAAAGGGTGAGCTACCCGAACTTTTCAGTACTCTAGAGAGCGAGTACTTCGAGGAGACAATTAGCTACGACCGAGGTCAGGCTTTAGCGTCGCTTGCGGCGCGTCGAGTTTGCAACAACTGACCTATCGCCCATTCTGCATGCTCCCTCAGACCGGGATCGACTCCCTCGGCATGCTTCATTATTGAGTCGAATAGAGTCAGGTCTCCTGAATTACCTGCAGCTATCAACGCATTTCGTATTAGCCCTCGCCACTTGGCTCTACGAATAGAAGTCTTCGCAGTAATTTCTCGCCAGTTATCTTCATCTAAATCCAGGATCCATCTGAGGCTTGGAAGAACAAACTCTTCTTTGGGCTTCAACTTCTCCCGCAACTTGACCCCTGGTAAGGGGAGCATCCGGTTTTTACGATTGTTCCAGGGACATACTTCCTGGCAGATATCACAACCGAAAATCCAATTTCCCTGAGGAGCGCGAAGGTGTTCTGGAATGATTCCACGCTTCTCAATAGTCGTGTAAGAAAGACAACGGCTAGCATCCATTACATGAGGCTCGGGAAAAGCATCAGTAGGGCAAGCATCTAAGCAAGCAGTACACGAACCACATAAATCTGCTACCGGTTCATCAAGGTCAATTTCGAGATCCGTAAAAAGAACACCAATAAAAAAATACGAACCGAGTTCTCGGTCAAGTAAAAGAGTATTCTTTCCGATCCAGCCTAGTCCACCCCTTGCCGCCAAGGTGCGTTCCAAAACTGGGCCTGTGTCAACATACGCCTTGTGGGTGAATGACCGACGAACTTTCACCTGAATAGCTGTGGCAAACGCTTCGAGACGTTCGAGCATCACGGTGTGATAATCTTCACCACCCGCGTATCGCGCAATACGGCCCAGGGATTTATCCTCAACCGGTCCAGGAACGCAACCTTGTCTGTCGTATACCAACGCCACACAGATGGCGTTTCTTGCACCTGAAAGCACTTTAAGGGGATCTGCTCTTTCCTCTGCTCGTTTCTTTAGATAAGCCATTTCTCCCGCAAAGCCTTTCCTGAGCCACTCGTGCACAAACTCCGTGTCCTTTCCTGTTGAAACGGAAGAGATTCGAACTTTGTCAAACCCAAGAGCTTGTCCGATCGAAATGACTGCCGAACGAATATCCAAGACCTCACCTCTTGCTTTTTTGCTTTGTACAAACCCAGTTTGTGCGGCAGATTTCGTGAATGCTTAACCTGTCTATTCTCCGATAGTCGGACAGAATTCGGATTTTGATCTCATACCGCGCTAGGCTTACAGAAAGAACATAGCGTCATCTATAGCTAGACTACAGGCAGCTTAACCTACAACGTGGGCCATTCTTTACGACGAAAGGCTAGATATATCATGCGAGTTCTTAAGAAACTAAACGAAAGCATCCGTCGCTACTTCGTTGCAGGGATTCTCACCTTCGCCCCGATTGGAATCACCCTGTGGGCGCTAGCTTGGATAATAGAACGACTAGACAACCTTCTGCTTCCTCGCCTACTGCGATTGGCCCCCCCCAGCATGGAAGAATGGCTTCAGCTACCTCTGGTCGGAGCTGTATTCACACTCCTTGTAATTCTCATCTTTGGCGTAATAGCCAGGCACTTTTTCGGACTAAAACTCGTAAAATTCGGAGAGCAAGTTTTACGACGAGTGCCAATAGCACGAAGCATATATGTGGGAGTAAAACAGCTAACGGAGGCAATCTTTTCATCCAAACAGGGTTCAAGTTTTAGGAGAGTTGCCCTTATCGAATATCCAAGGCACGGCATTTTCGCTCTCACCTTCATTACAGGACCTGCACGGGGGGTGGTAAAAGATGCTCTCAACGGAAGAGAAATGGTGAACTGCTTTATCCCCACGACTCCAAATCCAACATCTGGCTTTTACCTTTTAGTTCCAGAAGACGAACTGATCGCCGTTGAAATATCTGTTGAAGATGCCTTCAAGCTCGTAATGTCTGCTGGTCTCGTTTTTCCTGGCGACAAGAAAGAAAACGAACAAAGCTGATGCAGCCATTGCGACCCCGGCTTAACCATTAATTCACTCCTATTGTTTCCAATGCCATTGCAAGTTTGGTGACATGCGGATCCCAGATCCTTAGGTCTCGTAACGACTCATGGAGGTTGCGTACGTACTCTAAGTTATTTCCGCTCGGCCCACAGGAACTACTTACTTGTCTGGCTATAGATTCGATATCTGCAGGCCCCAGAAAGTTCGGGTTACTAGGCCCTGCCCTATATACCAGTGCCTCGACTTTCGTCCCAGTACTTCCTCTAGGAGTGACCGAGTAAACATTACGCTCATACCCGCCCTTTTCACGAACGTCCAAGGCGTTCAAAACCTCTTCGCGGCGTGCATCTGACACACCAAATATCAGCCCCTCACAGCTACCATTCGGATCCTTCACTAGCGTCACTACTCGCCCTGGAGCCCCCGGCATTCCTCGATGGTCAATCGAGCCCTGCCAAAAACGACGCGTAAACCCCTCCAAAGTCGCTACTCTTTTAGTCAAGTAAGGAAATTCAGGTTTCCAAATAAGCGACCCGTACGCAAAGATCCAACAACCTACATTTCTATTGCTCATGCGAAATCTCGTAGCTAATCCGTTCGATTTCCAGATGTCGAGCACCCTTAGGCAACCTTACTCGACACTCCTCCCCTACTTGACGCCCAAGCAATGCTCTCCCCAAAGGGGACTTAAAACTAATAGACCCAGCACCAGCGTCAGACTCATCCGGGCCTACTAATCGATAAGTAAAACGCTCGTTCGAGTTGAGATCAGTCAGAGACACCCATGCACCAAAATAGATTCGAGAATCGTCTTCCGGTAAATCTCTGACTACCTCCAATTCATCAAGTCGTTTTGACAAGTAACGAATCCTTCCATCGATTTCTCTCAACCGCTTTTTGCCGTATATGTATTCGGCATTTTCGGACCGATCTCCAAGAGCTGCTGCCGCGGATACTTCGGCCGTAACCTTACGTCGTTCAAAACGAAATAGTCGATCGAGCTCCTCTTCTAAAGCTCGAAATCCTTCAGGAGTTATATAGTCTTTGGACATAGTGCAAGCGAAACCTCCTTCACTGTTTAGCGAAGTTTCGATTTGTCTAAACGAAATTTCGCTTCGTCCTTCAAGATCGCTAGCTTAACGGTCATGTCATCAGGAAATTTGGAGAAACTCTTTAAAATCTTACGAGAGGAATCTACTCGCGGCCCCTGGTCTCGTGGAGTCGAAATGGCTCGAGCAGGGAGAGTACTAGTGGTGAAAAATGATCAGGAGGAAATTATTAGTCGTCTCGATATTCCGGGCTCTGTAACAACTCCAACTGCTATCCTTTATCCCACCCTAGAGGACTGGGAGTGTGACTGTGAGGATGACGATCCCTGTCAACATGTCCTCGCTACAATTATCGCTTGTCGCAGTGGCACGAAAACGAAAAAACTTTCGGACCTTCCAGAACCCACTCTTTCGAGCCTCGAATATGCCTTCACTCGCACGGAAAACGGACTCGCTTTCGTGCGGCTTGCCTGCAGCCAATCCAAACGAGAACCCCTAAGAGGTACTCTGACCGCAATAGCTAGGGGCCGAATTCAAGGGCCCAGAATATCGGCGACTAAAGCCGATCTTGAAATCGAAGTTCTGTTGGGAAGCCAGCGTTCAGGCAGACTACCAAGAGGGTTGATCCACCGACTACTAGAACAACTCGAAGGTCGCCAAGACGTTACTCTTGATGGCAGAGCAATAGAGACCTCTGGAACACCCGTTCAGCTCGTTGCAAGGATCCAAGATTTAGGAGAGAATTTAATCCTGAAGCTGTTCAGAGAGCCTCCTGTAGATGAACACCTCGGTGACGAAGTGGTTCTCGCAAATGGAAAACTTCGCCGCCTCGGTCAATCCGGATTGTCCGCACGATTCTTAAGACGCTTTTCACAGGGGGCGATTTTCTCTCCAAGTGACGCCACCGAATTAGTTACCGAAATCATTCCAGAACTTCAAAGACAAATTCGAATAGAAAAATTAACGACCCGACTTCCCGAAGCAAGGCACCTCACTCCCTACCCTCTGATTGAAACTAAACGAAACAAGGAACAACTACAGGTGTTCGCAACGATCGTCTATGGAGACCCCCCCATAGCGAGACTCGATGGAACCCGTCTGCTTTGCTTAGGAGATGAAATACCACTTCGGGACATTAATAAGGAAAGACAAGTGGCAGAGGATTTACGTAAGGAGCTCGGTCTTAAGTCGGGACACGTGACTCTTATTGGCGGAACCGATGCTATAGAAATTGCAGAGCGACTCCGCTCCGATAGGTACAGATTAAGAAACGATGGACACGAAAGTTTTTTCTATTCTGGCCCCTTGAAACCTTCGTCTGCAGATATCGCAGATATCATCCGCTTTGAAGATCCAGAAGGTAGATCTGTAGACGCAACTACACTTGTGAATTCTTGGAAGTCTAACGATTCATTAGTTCCCTTAACAGGAGGCGGATTTTCACCACTACCTATTGAATGGCTAAGAGAACATGGAGAGGAACTGGCCGACCTCGTTGATTGTCTAAAAGCAGCGAAAACTCAGACGCTACCATCCTCAGGACAACTCAGCCTACTCGAACTATGTGATTCTACGAAAATTAAAAGACCTGAACACGCTCCAGATATTGAACAATTGATAAAACTCGGCGAAAAATCGGATTTAATCTCCGATGGTTTCCGGGGCGAGTTACGTAAATATCAGCAAGTAGGAACTCATTTTCTTTCTAGCAGAACTCGGTCAGGCTTCGGAGTTTTACTTGCCGACGACATGGGTTTAGGGAAAACGGTTCAGACATTGGCATCTTTGACTCCAGGCCGAACAATCATCATTGCTCCGACGAGTGTCCTTACTAATTGGAGCAGGGAGTCCGCACTTTTTCGTCCTGACCTTCGGGTATGTCTTTACCACGGAACCGATCGCAAAATTGACACTACCGCAGACATCATATTAACAAGTTATTCAATATTACGACTAGACCTCGACACCTTAAGCTCATTTAAATACGACACGGCTGTAATAGACGAAGCTCAAACAATAAAAAATCCGGATAGCCAGGTTGCGAAGGCGTGCAAAGAGTTAGACGCGAAAGGCAGAGTCGCACTTACAGGAACACCAATCGAAAATAGACTCGAAGAAATATGGAGTATTTTTGAATTTTTAAACCCGGGACTGTTAGGGAGTAAACATTCCTTCCAGAACCGGACTGCTCGTCCAGTAGAATTAGGAGAGGAGAAAGCTGCTGAACGCTTAGTAGCCCGAATTCGACCTTTCTTTTTGAGAAGAAGCAAGGCATTAGTTGCTCCTGAGCTCCCAACGAGACAAACACTCACTTTATCCTGCGAACTTACGGAGGAAGAACGCAGGACTTATAACACTATTCGAGCTGCCCAAATTCCTAAGCTCGTTAGACAGCTCGAGGGTCGCAACACCAACGTATTGGGGGCACTTGAGGCGCTCCTGCGATTGAGGCAAGCATGCTGCCATGGCGGCTTATTACCTGGATCGCGAATAAAAACTTCGTCAAAAATTGCACTGTTAATGGATACTCTTGACGTTGCTATCAGCGCAGGACATAAAGCTCTAATTTTTTCTCAATGGACTACCCTTTTGGACCTTGTTGAACCTGAACTCAAACGGTCGAAAGTCGCTTTTGCGCGAATCGATGGAAGTACTCGAGATCGCTCAAAAATTGTTGATCTTTTTCAGTCCAGCTCTGGTCCGCCTATTCTTCTAATCTCCTTAAAAGCTGGAGGAACAGGATTAAACTTAACCGCGGCCGACCATGTGTTTCTTTTGGACCCCTGGTGGAATCCCGCGGTAGAAGACCAGGCGGCCGATCGTGCCCATCGAATCGGTCAAAACAACCCTGTTCTCATTCACAAACTTATCGCACGTGATACTGTCGAGGAGAAAGTGGCGATCCTCCAGGAAAAGAAACGCGCTCTTGCGGATATTGCAAATAATTTTGGAACCTCCGGTACCATCGACCGAAGCGAGCTAATTGATTTATTACGAGCGGAAACCTTATGACAAGGAAAATGCCTCTGAATCAACAAGAAACAAAAGAATGGGACCTACACGATAGGGCTATCAGGAATGATATCGCCAGCCGAGGCTTCCATCTGGGACTCGTGCCCGCTCTTGGAGAAACTCCTGGGTGGGCATTTAGCATAGGTCTTCGTGAATACCTAAATCATCCAGACTTGATTTGCTTCGGGCTTGATGTCGCCTTCGTGGGAGGAATTGTTCAATCAATGGCTCACCAAGTTTCTCGTGGCCAAATTTATAGCGCTGACGAACCCGTTGATGGAATAATTAGTGATCACGAAATATTCTTACGTTCTGTAGATCGAAAATGGACCACGCCATTTCTTGGAAACGCCTGCTTCTATTACGGACGAGAGGACATAACAGCACTTCAGATATTTTGGCCGGATGAAATGAGCCGTTTCCCGTGGCACAAGAGCTTCAATTCAGCCTGGCGTGACTCTCAACCGTTTCTCTATGAATCGGAGACACATCGCGCCATTCCTGACAAACTTTTGAATTCCTTAAGGCAAGAAGGCTCTCTGTGAACAGAAACGAAAAATGACGCCTGTAAACATCCAAAGCCTTAACATTGGAATTATTGGAGCAAGTATTTCTGGACTAGCGTCCGCTCTTTCTCTCGCCAATGCTGGGCATCGCATCCACGTATTTGAACGCGACAGAGCATCTCTGCCTGAAAACCCGATAACGGCCTTCAGTACCTGGCATCGACCAGGAGTGCCTCAATTACGACACTCCCATGCCTTCTTAGCGCGCCTAAGAAATCTTTTGCGTGATCGGTTCCCGACATTTCTTGAGAGACTTC
>DKAI01000091.1:0-4401 GCA_002450755.1 Deltaproteobacteria bacterium UBA6930 | reverse complement strand
ACCGGAGATTGGGAAGAAGACTTAGTTTTAATCGCCTCGCGACGTGCAACTTTTGAATGGGCACTGCACGCAGAAGCAAAAGATCACCCTAATGTTACAATTGATCTCGGTCAAAAAATTTTTGGTTTTACGAGAGAAAGAACTGTTTCTCGAGTTTCCGGTGTTCGTACAACTGACGGCTCCATATACAAGACGGATTTGATAATCGACTCTTCCGGACGTAATACTAAAATTTTGCGATGGCTCAAGGACGTTAACCTT
Organism: Deltaproteobacteria bacterium UBA6930; assembly: GCA_002450755.1. GTDB lineage: Bacteria > Myxococcota_A > UBA9160 > UBA9160 > UBA6930 > UBA6930. The sequence goes on along the minus strand of DKAI01000091.1, from coordinate 4,140 downwards.
CCTCAGCCTAGAATAGAAAGACGGGACTGCGGAATTTTTTATTGTACGCGTTTTTTCCGAGATCAAAAAAATAAACACGTGCAAACCATGAGTAAGACCATTGCTGCCGATCTTGGTTTTATGAAGTACGCAGTCTTTCATGGAGATGGAGGAATTTTCTCAGTTACTCTTGCTGCTTCACCAGATGACGAAAATCTTACACGCATTATCAAGACGAAAGGTTTTGAAAAGGCATGCCGGGCGGTCCCACAAGTTGCAAAATTCACCGAGGGAGCTATTCCGGTTGGAGAAGTCCGCGCAATCTCAGGGCTAGAGAGTATCAAGAGGTCTTTCTCCGACGACGCTCCTCACGGACTTATCCTATTAGGGGATTCCCTGATCCACACTAATCCGCTTTATGGAAGAGGGGCAACGATGGCCTTTCTCCAAGCCAACCTTTTAACTGAGGTCTTAAAAACTTACCGCCCCTCTAATGAACTAGCTTTAACATCTATTCTGGACTTGGAGTTACAAAAAGAAATTTACCCTTGGTACGAACTTGGATTATCGCAAGACGAGAACAGCATTAGAGTTGCTCAAAAACATCGTTCCGAAAAAGCGGCGAAATCAACACGACCTGACGGAACACTTGATCCACGTGAATACATGCAGACGTTCATTCGGGAAGGGCTGATTCCAGTCATGGCCAAAGACGGTCTAGTTGCCCGAAAGGCATTTCGGGGATTCCACATGATGGATAAGCCGGGATCACTTATGAAAGATCCCGAAGTGATAAAACGTGTTACTTCCTATTTCCGGAAGAATAAGAATCGACGCTCTCGTGTGAGATTCACCAGAAAAGATCTTATTTTCGCGCTTGATAGTTGATACGAGACTAGGACACCGATTACAATGACACACCATCACGAAAGGACAGAAATGTCAAAGGCTGAATTAGCTCTCAATCAATTTCAAAAAGGCCAAGGAAAAGAGGAAGGCGTTGGAGAATGGCATCTCGTTGATCAGAGCCAAATAGACCTTTTTGCGGATGCGACCTTGGATCATCAATTCATCCACGTAGATCCTGAAAAGTCAGCCAAACTTTCCCCTTACAAGGTTACTATCGCGCATGGGTTTCTAACCCTTTCCCTAATTCCGCACCTAGGTAGTAGCGTGGAAGCTGCCTCTAAATCAGCTTATGATGGCGTAGTAATGGGCGTCAACTATGGTCTCGATAAGGTGCGGTTTATGAGTCCTGTAAAGGTAAACTCGAAGGTGCGTGCAAGAAAAGAACTGATGGACGCGAAAATAAAAGCACCGAAGACGATCCAATTGAAATATAAAATTACTGTTGAAATCGAAGGTGAACAAAAACCTGCGTGTGTCGCGGAATCTCTTTCGAGGCTTATCTACGAAAGCTAGACAAAACTCGGCTAATTAAGAGCTATTGCCTTAAGTCCAGTTCGACACGACGATTCAGTGCACGTCCCTCTTTGTTTGTATTCTTGGCTATGGGCTGGCTCTCACCGTAACCGGTGACCCTAAAGCGCTCGATCGATATTCCTTCAGCAACAAGATAGGCTTTGACCGCCTCCGCTCTTTTCTCTGAAAGAATCTGATTGTATTCTTCGGGACCGGTGAAATCCGTATGGCCTTTAACCTCAATTATCCCCTCCTTGCAGATCGAAAGTTGCCGTACTGCCTCATCTAGGATCACGGTCGCATCAGGTCTAATAGCATCTCGATCGAAATCAAAAAGAACACCTCTTAGAACAATCTTCCCCGCGCAAGGATCGGGCGGTTCAGCCACTCCGTCACTCTGGACTATTGCGGGCCTGGCTATTGTTACTCTTTCAGGGCGGGCCGGAGGGGTGTCAAGAAGCCTATCGCAAAGCGCACGACCAAAAAACCCACCAACTATTACGCCCCCAGCACCACCGATGGCTGCCTCGTGTGAACTACCATCATTATCATCAGACCTCGAGCCGATCGCGGCTCCAATACTGCCACCTACCACTGACGCAATAGCAGTACACGCATTCAATTTTGCAGTGCGAGAGGCGCACCCTCCGACAAAAAAAACGAGTATCAACAAGCCAACGCTCAAAAGGAAATATTTTTTTAATGGCATAATGACCTCATGATCCTCCGCGAAATGGAGCGGGAAACGGGATTCGAACCCGCGACCCTCAGCTTGGGAAGCTGATGCTCTACCAACTGAGCTATTCCCGCAGTCCTGCAAGGTTGGCACGAGAAGAGCCCGCCAGCAAGATCTCTTCTGCCCTTAGACAGTGGAACAATCCAAATGCGTGACAAGAGCATCAAAACCTAGCCTGTAGCTTGCTGGTCCGAAGCCTGAGACAATTCCGACCGCAACGTCAGACAAATAGGAGTGCCTCCGAAACGACTCTCTCGCATAGACATTAGATAGGTGCACTTCCACAAACGGAATGTCGACAGAAAGCAAAGCGTCCCGAAGAGAGACGCTTGTGTGTGTAAGTCCCCCAGGATTAATTAAAATGCCATCTGCATGCTCTCGACATGCGTGGACCTCGTCAATAAGTTCCCCTTCGCGGTTGGTTTGAAAACACTTCACTTCTAGACCAGCATCGAGACCTTGAGCCCTTAGCGCGCCATCTATCTCAGCAAGTGTCGTTGTTCCGTAGACCTCCGGCTCACGCGTCCCTAGAAGGTTCAAGTTCGGACCGTGGAACACCTGAATTTCTTTTGCCTTGCCAGAATTCGTCATGCCCATAGGAACTCCTTTTCCGAATCAATCTTAGCAATTGCTCAACCAAGTCTCCGGAGACAAGACAAATTTGGTTCCAAAATTTATTTATTACCTTTTAAGAAAGCTTTGAGGAAGGACCTTCATCGGGCTCAAAGGGACTGTCTTGGCCTTCCCTATTCGTTCCAGGACAACGAAGTTTATCTTGGACCCTCTCCTTTTTTTGTCCACACCTATCGCATCAAGATATGATCGTCTCGGATACCTTGGGAGTTCGCTTGGCAAACCTGATCTTTCAAGAAGATCGCGCAGACGATGCACCGCCTTCGCGGAGGCGTAGCCCAATGCCGCGGATCGCTCGGCAGCATAAACCATGCCTATAGCCACACAATGGCCATGGAGTAGCTTGTATTTCCCCAGAGATTCAATCGCGTGGCCTATTGTATGGCCAAAGTTAAGAAGCATGCGCAAACCTTGCTCATTCTCGTCCTTGCTCACCACTTCGGCCTTAATTTCACAACTCCGCCGGACTATGCCTGACAAGACTTTTGGTTCGAGATCAACAGCGTTGAGAATAGTTTTTTCCAATTCACGGAAATGAGTTCTATCCCAAATAACTGCGTGCTTAATTATCTCAGCAAAACCTGCCAACACTTGTGCTCTCGGAAGACTTTGAAGGGTTTCTAGATTTATCCAAACCAAATTTGGTTGATGAAAAGACCCAACAAGGTTTTTACCCTGTCGGAGGTTTACCCCTGTTTTTCCTCCGATGCTCGCATCGACCATTGCAAGAAGTGTGGTTGGAACTTGAATAAAAGGGATTCCTCTCAAATATGTCGCCGAGGCAAAACCTGCCATGTCCCCAATCACTCCACCCCCCAGCGCGAGAACCACTGTCGACCGATCCGCTTCCGCCTCAAGAAAAGCGTCGTAGAGTCGAGAAACGGAACGGAGGTTCTTATTCCTATCTCTATCTGGAATATCTATCCGTTTGCACTTGAGGCCTACACCTTGAAGAGATTTTACAACCGGCCTGCGATAAAGGCGTCCTATTTCCGGAGATGTCACTACCAAAACTTTTTCTGAGCGTGTAGATTCAATAATTGCGGGGCCGAGTTTCTCCCAATTTCCTGAACCAATATGAACATCGTAACTGCGTGACGCCAAACTAACTCGCACTCTCGAGTGTACCGCTGTATTCATAGTTTTCTTCTTTCGAGCTTTTCTTCTACTTTTCTAGCAATTTGCAACGGGTTCAGGCCATCTGTTGAAACTCGTACCGACGCCGTTTCGTAACTTGAACCTCTCTGTCGCAACAATTTATCCAAAACTTCTCGACGCTCTTCGTCGTCAAGACCAGAAAGTAACGGACGACCCGAATCGCTGGCTATTCGCCTTATTAACGTCTCAGGCTTCGCGACCAAATAGATGAC
>DKAI01000100.1:3867-12039 GCA_002450755.1 Deltaproteobacteria bacterium UBA6930 | reverse complement strand
GCGGAGATATATTAATTACAGCTCTTACTTTCAAGGAATACCTAGGGTATATCCGGCAATTGTGGGTGGCAAGGAATCTTCCACGCGGTTTCTCAGTACAAATACCGACCAGATTGACAGAGACGAGTTTGTCTTCACATTCTCCGCCTCAACCAGCTATGGAGCGGCTGGGCTTTTCAAGCCGTTATTCGTTGTAGCGTACGATCCAATTTCAACAGGCGGTTATACCCAAATCGCATTCGATTACCTTTGGACAGATCACATCGTATTCCGTGTGGAGCAACACTACTATTGGGGAGGAAGCGGTGACGACCCGGGCCCCTGGCAACTCGGCGACATATGGGGAAGCACCGACCAAAGTCGACACGAAACCCTTTTGAGCATTATTTTCCAGTTCTAAACTATCGAGAAAGGTCTCGAAGCAAAATGCACGGCAGGAACTTCTTTTGGTTTTCCTCGATTTTGATCGGTATTGCCGCTCTTGTGCTTTTTATCACTCTTAATCGCCCTTTTGATGATCTGATGGGTTCCACCGATCAAAGCAATCTTCTTCCTGTAGACAAAAACTTGCCGGGTGCGGCGCTCCTGTCTATCCGACATCCTTTGTCCGAATTTGAATTAATCGATCACAGAGGGAATAGCTTCACACGCGCCAATCTCGAAGGGCACTGGAACATACTTTTCTTCGGATACACGCACTGTCCAGACATTTGTCCCATCACCCTACAAACCCTCTCCGACTCCATTCCTCTTTTTGAAAAAGATTCATCTCTAGAAATGCCTGAAATTGTCTTCGTATCAATTGATCCCGAAAATGACGAGGTCCACAGGCTTCGCGAATATGTCGATTTTTTTCACCCCTCAATAAGCGGTATCACGGGAAGTTCATCATCCATTAGAGCCTTCACATCTGATATTGGCGCTATGTTCAACAAACATGACGTTGAGACTACTAAAGATCCTCTTTTCAGTCATTCATCGTCCTTATTTTTGGTAGATCCTATGGGTCGTCTCGCAGCTACCATCGATCCTCCAAACAAACCCGAGGACTTTCCTGAAATCCTAAGAAAAGTACGGGAGCTTCTCTGAGGATTGAAACGCTTGCTTTAAAAACAATATGTTTTTTGTTCCTTGCTGTTCTTGGATGGGTATCATGTTCCAACGATGGTGAAGTATCCGTTCGGGATGCATGGATAAGATTGGCTCCGACCGGTTCTAATACTGCTGCATTTATGAAAATTGACAACACTCACAAAGCCCCGAAATCTGTCGTTGGATTCGAAGGTGAACAAGGTTTCGTATTTGAGCTCCATGAAACGTCTATCGAAAATGGAATCGCAAGCATGACAAAACTCGAAGCCCTGGAAGTTCCCGCTTACGGAACAAAGGATCTTAAGCCACGTGGTATCCACGTCATGCTTAAGTCGCCCCCAAAACTCAAAGAAGGGCAAAAGGTCAAGATGTGGCTTCGCCTTGCAGATGGAAAACAGATCCTAGTTCAGGCAATTGTCCGTAAGAGCAGCTCGGGATGGAAATGAAAAAACTTCATTTTTTGTCTGTGCTGGCTTTCGTAATATTAACCTATCTCTCCTACGGTTGTGATAACTCCGCATCTAACAATTTCTGGTTTCCAATTAAACCTAACCCATCGACAGGCTGGCGGGATGCGCAAGATCTTTGTTTCCCTTTGCTTCAAAAAAGTCAAGAAGCATTGCTGCGCTCTCCTCCGAAACAGGATAGAGACATCCGCGGACCTTACGACCTGTGTATGCAACAAGAAGGCTGGGTCTTTCGCGAAGAGGAAAATACGGAGCATTCCGTAAGTGCCGGAATCGAAATTAACGAATTTCTGGAAACTGAGATAATACCTCGCAGGAGAAAGACCGAACTTACAAAGGCCTTTGGAAACCCTTTTTGCGTCAAACCAGTTGCGGGGAACAAGATCTGTGGTCCAAACAGTAACGCCCCAGAGTTTGACGAAAATGAGACTTGTTCTTGGAGATTAGACTATCAATTGAGTTCGATGCAACGAAACTTGTCTATGTTATTAACGTGCCTCGTCCCCAAAACGAATGAACTCCGTTCTACAGGATCGTGTCATCTCGACGCGATGTAATACTAAGTAAAACCCTAAATGATCTGAGAAGAGCAACTCTCAGTAGAACTACATCGTGTCGGATCGTCTTTGGGAAATGTCTAGTCTAGGAAATTTCCGGGCGAACCTCGTTGCTAAGGACATCCACAATCTCTTGATACTCAGAGGGGCTACTATAATCGTGAGCACTCACCAAATGCGTAGCACCCGCATCCTGGTAGGCCTTAGCTAGGTCTATAGCCTCAGAGATATTCTCAATAGGTAAAGTCTTCATAGCTACTACCTCAAGTTGACCGCGGCCAGCTGCCGATCCTTCTTTCTGAAACCTTTGGACGAGTGGTTTTAAAACATCTGGATCAATAAATACGGGCATCCATCCGTCGCCGCGCTTTATCGCCCTTGGAATCGCAATATCGGGGTTGCCCCCAATCAAAAACGGAGGTCTTTTCGTCTTAGGAGCTAGAGCAATCTTTTGCCCGTTACATTCCACAAAATCCTTGCCGAATGCAATGTGGAGGAAGTCGAGAAGTTCATCCGTCAGCCTTCCGCGCTGAGTCTTCGGTACTCCAAGCGCTGTAAATTCTTCCGTAAGGTAGCCGACCCCTACCCCAAAATTCATTCTGTTGTCGGAAAGATGTTGGATACTTTGGAGCCACTTAGCAGTCGGGAGAGGAGGCCGATAGGGTCCTATAATTACTGCAGAGCCGAATTCGATCCGGTTCGTCACTGCGCTCAGAAAAGCCATCGTTGCATAAGGGTCGACTATGTTTCCCATATCATCAGAAACGCCGTACTCGTTATTCCACTCACCGGGTGGAAAACCAATATGGTCATTGACCCACATCGAATCTAATGTGGAATTATCGGCAATACCTGCACATTTTAGAAGATTCTCGCGTGAGGCATGAGGTCCCCAATGTCTGTAATTCACACCAAGTTTCATATTCCACTACCCCGCCTTTTTTATCAGTAAGACTCCCCTCACTGAAAACTAGCTTGTAAACTCTAAGAAATTTCATCCGAAACGTTCCGGCCAATTGCGTTGTGTTTACCGCGCAGTTACCTAAGACAGGGAAGCATAGCATGACTAAAATCAAGGGTAGCTGTCTTTGTGGAAGTACTAAATACATGTCCAAAGTTGAACCGATCGCACAGGTAGTATGTCATTGCATCAATTGCCAAAAACAAACGGGCACTGCCTTTTCGATAGTTCTTTTACTTCAAAAAGCAAATCTGAATATTTCAAGATCTAGTCACGCAACCATTCCCTCATTCGGAGATACAGGCAAAGAAACAACCCGGCATTTTGCAACAATTGCGGATTGCCAATTTACTCCCAACCTCGAGCTTGCCCAGGCCTTGCTGCCTTGAAGGCAGGAACTCTAGATGACACAAGTTAGTTGAAACCAACAACAAATATGTATTGCGAGACTACTCAACCATGGGTTGTTACGGGCGAAGGTATGGAAAACTATGATCGAATGCTTCCCCTGTAAAGATTCTCTAAAAATTAAGCAAATCCCCTAAGTCAGAAATTTTAAAATCAGGGTCTGGTCCATTATAACTTCGCAGTTTCTTGCTGGTATCAGGTATCTGCCGGGTTATCCAAGCAGCCTGCATGGCGCAAGACTTCGCCCCCCTAACATCTGCTTCTAGGTTATCTCCAACATGGAGAATTTCAGAAGCACAAAACCCAGAAGCCTTAATTACGACATCAAAAATCTCTTTTCGAGGCTTTCGGATTCCAACATCGTCTGAAATAACAATTTCCTGAAAATATTCGGTAAAGTTACTCTCTCTTAGTACCTGATTTGCACAGGAAGAATCAGTGAAGTTTGAACAAACAAACAAAGGAAATCTTTTCCCTAGTTCTTTCAAAACACCTGTGTGATGCGCAGGAACCGTTACTTGCTGTCTAAAAAGCTCCATATGTTTGGTCCTCAATGCCTCTACTAGATCGGAGGACTCCGTTTTCTTTAGGTCAAATCGCGAATCTACAAACCTTTCAAAACGTGCCTTCGTTGAGATCTCTATCCCTTCGGTTATCTGTTTTTTTCGAATATCGCGATCTACTGTCGAAAGAGCCTCTGCAAATGACTCCAAATCGCGAAAAGGCTCTTGGGGGACGATTTCGTACAACGCCCCTACAGTAGAAGGCAGTTGCTCATGCCCCAAAAATATTGTTGGCAACCCACTAAGGTCTAGATCTACTAACGTATCGAAAAGATCAAAAGATATTGCACGAATCACTAACTAATAATAGCAGGATTAAACCTCGCACTCGAGTCTTCGTGGAGCTAGTGTGCTAGCACCTTCATCCTGTCAAAGTAATCTAAATTTCGGAGGAGGTACCGAAAATCTCTGACACGATAACTGAAGAGTTCTCAAAAGATATCACACGGGTTGAGCTAGATGACCGCCAGTTTTGGCTGATCGGAACGGCGCATATATCAAAGAGATCTGCAGAACTTGCTAGAAATTCAATAATCGATCTTCGACCAGATAGCGTCTGCCTTGAGTTGGACACTCGGCGTTTTGCCGCTCTCCAAGAGGAAAAGGGATTCAGCTCTTTAAACCTTCGCGAGGTAATAAGAAAGCGACAGCTTACCACTCTCATTCTGAATCTTTTGCTTTCTTCTTACCAGAGACGGATCGGTCTCACTTCGGGAACCTTGCCTGGTACTGAATTTCTTGAGGCGGCAAAAACAGCGGATGAAATGATGATCCCAATAGTGCTATGCGATAGAGACATCCGCATAACACTCATCCGTGCATGGCGAAGTCTACAGTTTTGGGAGAGATTTCGACTTTTATCAGAAATGGTAGAGTCATGTGTATCATCAACAAACTTATCCGAATCTGACCTCCAGCAACTACGGAATCAAAACGTCCTAAACCAAGTAATGGCTGAGTTCAGTAAACGTTTTCCGAACCTAAAGCGAATTCTTATAGATGAACGAGATGTGTTTCTGGCCAAAAAGATGCGCGAGAGTAGTGGAAACCGAATAGTCTCCATAGTGGGAGCCGGTCACGTCAAAGGCATACAAGATGCATTAAACAATCCGAACGAAGCAAATTTGACGGAGCTTAGTCAGATTCCTCCACGTCGGCCGTGGTTCAAGATATTTGGATGGACGATTCCGATAGTGATAGTCCTTGCTCTCTCGACTATCGGCCTGCTAAAAGGGGCCGGCGCTCTCCAAGAAAATCTTATTTTCTGGATTTTAATCAACGGTACTCCAAGCGCTATTTTCACTGCCCTCGCAATGGGTAACCCCTTAACCATTGTTGCAGCATTTATTTTTGCACCCTTTACTAGCCTTACTCCAGTAATCGGTGTTGGTTACGTGACGGCTTTCGTTCAAGCCTATGTAAGATCTCCCAGAGTAGAAGAGCTTGAGAGCGCGGCAAGCGATGCTACGAATCTTAAAGGTTGGTTTCAAAATAAACTCTTGCGTATATTTCTTGTCTTTATTTTTTCTTCACTCGGAAGTGTTTTTGGAACGTGGGCTGGTGGCGCAAAGCTCATTTCAAGTATCTTTTAAGGCAATATGCAACACCAATCTATAAATTTAAGAGCAATTGTGGGGGTCTTAGTATTTATTCCGGTAGCGCTTGTCCTTGTTACCGCTCCGGCCTCAGGTGAGGATTTCAAAAAAGGATTGGCCGCGTACGTTCAAGAAGACTTTGAAACGGCTTTATTAGAGTGGACGCCTCTAGCTCGAGAAGGATCCTCTAATGCCCAGCTCTTGCTGGGCAACATGTTTTACCTTGGGCAGGGCACGCCCCAAAATTACGAAACGGCCCTAAAATGGTACCGTCTCGCGGCTAAACAAGGAAATGCAATGGCCCAAACAAGTTTGGGGGGCATGTACTATCAAGGGAAGGGTATTTCTCAGGATTACAATGCTGCTGTTGAGTGGTACCGAAAGGCCTCCAGACAGAGGCACGCAAATGCGCAGTTTCGACTCAGTTTTTGCTACCAAGCAGGCCATGGTGTTCCTGAGAATAAAGTACTGGCTTTAATGTGGGCCCATCTCGCATCCGCGAACGGACATAAAACCGCGCTTTCAGTTCGAGACAACTTAATGAACAACGACATGACCCAGAAACAGAAGTCTCAGGCTCAAAGCCTCGCACGCGAGTGCATTAAAAATAACTACCAAGGCTGTGAATAAGCTTCAGGGTTTCTCAAAATGAGGGCACTAGCTTCTACTTAATAGCTATAAAGCTGAGGCTTGTGCGGTCCCATGAAACGACTAGGTCTGGTCGCCTAATAGCTTCCCAAGAAAACGACTCTAAAAGGTCCACAGGAGAAACGGGTATAGGTTTCTTTAGCAAACCCATCAAATAGGCTAGTTGTCCAGTCAGCTGATCAGGGTGTAGACTTTTTCTCAGTTCAGACCAACTCATAGATCCATGGATTTTTGCGAGTTTCTTCTCACGACCTTCAAGTAATAAAAAATGATGGTGATAGATCGGCCTGGGAAACTGAAGCAGATCCTGAAGTACATTCTGTATTCGCATACTCGGTTCTAAATCCCTTCCTCGACAAATCCGAGTCACTCGAAGAATACCGTCGTCAACTACGCTGGCTAAATGATAAGAAAAGGCTCCGTCGCGTCGCCTAATCAGAGGATCGCCCATCCAAGGGCTTTTAAAAGGCTCACTTGAATCGGGAGCAGGTTCGTCACAACGGAGTCTCAACGGCTCGGAACAATCTTCCCACCCACCAGGAGGTAGAGAGCGATCTCGGCATTTTCCATCATAGGGTACTAATCCATCGAACCTTTGAGATACCCTTGAAGCAAGGTCCTGACGGCTGCAAGAGCAAGGATACAAGAGTCCTTCCTTGAAGAGAGACTCAACTGCCGAAACGTATCGTTGTTGGACCTCGCTTTGTCTCTCCAGCACATCCCAATCGAGACCGAGCCACTCCAGAGCCTTTGACATCTCGGCGACCCAGTGTGGTTTAGAACGATGAGGGTCTAAATCTTCGAGACGCAAAACGAGACGCCCCTTGTTCCCTCTCGTATCCAACCAACACAGCAGACCTGCGAGAAGAGTCCCCGCATGGGCTGGTCCCGTAGTTGATGGTGCAAACCTTCCAACTTCAATCATATCCACAAAATTAGCGAGGCCAGGCCACACTGGCGCCACCTTTGCCTATCTTTAAGTTTTAGGGGAAAACATTTGGAAGAATCCGATAAGCTTATCCAGACACTATCGAAAAGGGGAACCCTGTCAGTTAGGGCGATCAATGCCAGCAGAACAGTCACCGAAGCATCGAAGCAGCACAAAACTAGTCCCCTAGCCACTGTTGCGCTCGGTCGCGCGCTTATGGCAGCCCTCCTTCTTGCTGGTCGGAGCAAAACTCAAGAAAGCATACAGCTATCCTTTGAAGGAGTTGGCTCCCTGAAAAGAATCTCCGCAATTGCTGATGATTTAGGAAATACCCGAGGCTTCGTTTCAAACCCAAGAGTGGGACTCGACGATCCATCCCTAGGGCTCAGTGTCGGAAAGGCTATAGGTGGAGGCACTCTTTCTGTAATCCGTCTTCGACCCAATTGGAAAGAGCCTTACACGGGCATAGTACTTCTCGAGTCTGGAGAAATTGCAGAGGACATCGCCCGCTACCTTTTAGAGAGCGAACAAATTCCTTCAGTAATTGCCCTTGGAGTACATTTGCGCCGCAATGGGGAAGTTGCTTCTGCAGCAGGGTTCCTAGCCCAAGCATTGCCAGGTTTTGAAGACGATGAGATTCAAACGCTCGAAATGAACGCCTCACAAGTGCAAAACCCCTCTCAGCTATCCGAACAGGGAATGAGCCCGCATGAGATGTGCAAACGATTGCTCCGAGGATTAAATCATCGGGGCTTCCACCATAAGAAGGTTCAATTTCACTGCGACTGCAGCTTAGAGCGCGCTAGAATGGGAGCGTCATTGCTTCCCAAAAGCGAACTTATTGAAATGGTAGAAATCGGTAAGAATGTCGAGATCAGATGCGAATTTTGTACGAGCACATTCTCAATTGACCCTAGAGAAGTAATCCAAATAAAAAGGATCGGCTGATGTTT
>DKAI01000100.1:0-3549 GCA_002450755.1 Deltaproteobacteria bacterium UBA6930 | reverse complement strand
TACAATCATTTCGCAAGAAATATTTAAAATGGGCAACTTAGTTCCTTTAGTTATCGGTTTTATCTTGCTTTTTGCAGCCATAGGCGGCTTCATCCTTATCGCGCGTGGTGCTTTGGACAGAAACTTCAAAAATGCAAGGGACGAGTCCAGAAAAGATCGTACAGAGTTGATCGATAGTTTCACCAAACTCGGGACAGTTCAACAAGAAAAACTCAATGAAGTAAATGCAGGTTTAGAAAATCTCCGGTCTACTGTTCGATCCGAGCTCGAAACTATCCGAACAAGTAACGAGATCAAGCTCGAAGCAATTCGGAAAACTGTCGACGAAGAGCTTCAGAGCACTCTTGAAAAACGATTGGGAGAAAGCTTTAAATTAGTCAGCTCACGTCTCGAAGCGGTCCAAGCAGGGCTCGGAGAAATGAGGACACTAGCTACGGGAGTAGGTGATCTCAAAAAAGTATTAACTAACGTCAAAGCTCGTGGGACGTGGGGTGAAGTACAACTGGAGTCGCTGCTCGAACAAATCCTCACTCCAGATCAGTACGATCGCAATGTGAAGACTAATAACCGTACTGGGGAAATGGTCGAGTTCGCCGTGAAATTACCCGGACAAAACAATAACCTTGAGGAGCCTGTTTGGTTGCCTATCGATGCAAAATTCCCACAGGAAGACTATTTACGACTTATGGAAAGTTCGGACGCCGGCGACACCAAGGCTGTAGAACAATCGAGAGAGTCTTTAGTTAGAAGTATTAAAAATTCTGCAAAAGACATCCAAAAAAAATACCTCAATCCACCAGCAACCACTGATTTTGCGATTCTCTTTCTCCCGACCGAGGGACTCTATGCCGAAGTCCTAAGGACTCCTGGATTAATTGAAGAACTCCAAAATCAACAAAGGATAGTAATTTCGGGACCTACTACTCTTGCTGCTACTCTCTCAAGTTTACGAATGGGATTTAGGACCCTCGCAATCGAAAAGAGATCTAGTGAGGTATGGAAAGTTCTTTCCGCTGTCAAAACAGAATTCAGTAAATTTGGAGAAGCACTAGGAAAAGTCAGGAGACAACTCGACACAGCGTCAAATTCCCTGGAAGACCTTACTATTACAAGGACAAGAGCTATGGAACGTAAGCTTAAATCTGTCGAAACCTTACCAGAAGTGGAAAGTGAGAAACTCTTGGACTTACAGGGAGAGCCCAATGACGACTAAGCGTGCGAGTTCATATGGTTCCGTTCAAATGCCATATTCCGTTTTCTAAGAAGTTCCTCAGCATCGAACCCTAAGTCTCTTGAGAGAGCAACGATAGAAAATAGTAACTCTCCAATCGCTTCCTCTTGAAACTGCTTAGAATCGGTATTTTTCAAATTTTCCCAAGCCCGATCACATAAAGCTTTCGGATCTTCCGAAAAATGAAGCCGTTGCTGGAGCTTCGAGGTTCTTGATAACGCCGGCTGTGCAATAGGAATATCACTAAGATCGGAAACCGCTGAATCCTTGAGACCTGAACGATTCGCGCGTTCCTCTTCTTTAAGTTGCTCCCATAGTTGAGCTTGATCTGCAGATGTTTGGCTTACAGCTGAGTTCAAAAATACATGAGGATGTCTCCGGATCAATTTGGCAAACAGGTGCTCGGAAATCATATCAAAATCAAAAAGACCTGATTCACGTGCAATCTCAGCGTGAAAAATTATTTGCAAAAGTAAATCACCTAACTCTTCTTTGAGTGCTTCGTAGTCGGCTTGCTTAATCGCATGGTCCACTTCGTACGCCTCTTCAATTGTGTAAGAAGAAAGAGTCTCAAATGTCTGTTCGACATCCCACGGGCAACCGTCATGTCGATCTCGAAGTATCGTCATTAACGTTTTCAGACGTTCTATTGGAGTTCCATCGATTGGTATAGCTATCACAATGCTCCCCTCAAGACCTTACCGGTATGACTGCGTGAACTCTTTGCTAATTCTTCTGGAGTTCCAATTGATATAATCTCGCCGCCCTCTGCACCACCTTCTGGACCGATATCAATCACGTGATCTGAGCAGCGGATCACATCTAGATTATGCTCGATCACAATAACGGTATTCCCTTCGTCAACTAATCTATTTAGTACTGTCAATAATTTTTTAAGATCATCAAAGTGTAAACCTGTAGTAGGTTCATCTAATATATACAAAGTCTTTCCTGTAGATCTCTTGGAAAGCTCTCTAGCCAACTTGATTCTTTGTGCTTCACCTCCTGATAAGGTGGGCGAGGTCTGTCCAAGCTTAATATAATCCAAGCCAACATCGCGAAGCGTCTGCAGGCCTTCCGCAATTTTAGATTGGTTTTCGAAGACCGCAAAAGCCTCACTGACGGACAAGTTGAGAACTTCAGAAATATTTAAGCCCTTCCAGCGAACCCGGAGGGTAGCTTCATTAAAGCGAAAGCCTTGGCAGACTTCACACTTAACAAATACATCAGAAAGAAAGTGCATTTCGATACGGCGCACGCCATCACCCTGGCATGCCTCGCACCTCCCCCCTTTGACATTAAAAGAAAACCTTCCCGGGGAAAACCCATACATTCGTGCTTCCGAAGTTTGTGCGAAAACTCGACGGATTTCATCAAAAATTTTCGTGTAGGTAGCGGGATTACTTCTAGAAGTACGACCTATCGGCTTTTGATCAATATCTATTACTTTATCAATTTCGCGAATTCCATGGATTTTACGATGAGCTCCGGGGATTTCCCCACTGCTGTTTAAATATCGGCGAACGGCGGGGAAAAGAACACCATTTATAAGGGAACTTTTTCCCGCTCCTGACACGCCGGTCACTGCAATCATCGTTTCAAGAGGAAACGAAACGGTAACGTTTTTAAGATTATTGTGTTTTGCACCCGTTATCTTTAAATTTTTACCTGATCCGGATCTCCGCGTACTTGGAGTTTCGATCACTTTTCGACCCGAAAGATACTGACCCGTAATTGAACGCCGCGAACGTTTTATAGCTTTTGGTGTTCCCGAGAAAGTGATCTCGCCTCCCTCAATTCCGGCTCCGGGGCCGAAGTCCACAATGTAATCGGACGTTTCTATTGTTTCGGCATCGTGCTCAACAACAATCACAGTATTTCCAAAATCTCGGAGCCTACGGAGAGTGGAGAGCAATCTTTTATTATCGCGTTGATGTAGACCTATAGAAGGTTCGTCCAAGATATAAAGAACTCCTGTTAATTCACTGCCTATTTGACTAGCTAATCGAATCCTCTGGCTTTCACCACCCGAAAGAGAAGGTCCTGGCCTATCCAAGGTTAGGTAACCAAGCCCTACGGACAAAAGAAACGTGAGTCGGCTATCTATTTCCTTTACGAGATCTCGTGCGATTGCACGATCCGCAGTAGATAATTTTAATGTCTTTAAAAATGTTTGTACCTCTAAAATAGTTTTCCCACAGAGGAGATGGATCGGGAGTTTGGAAATTAAAACTGCCCTAGACTCTTCTCGAAGCCTCTGACCGCCACAGGACTTGCACGGTTTTTCCGATAAGTACTTGGAGTAATAGCGACGTAAC
>DKAI01000135.1 GCA_002450755.1 Deltaproteobacteria bacterium UBA6930 | reverse complement strand
ACGAGGAGGAAGTAAACCACCTCGCCTCTAAGGTATATGAGCATTTCGATCGTGTAGACGTTCTAGTCAACAATGCTGGAATCGCAAGCACCTCCCTAATCGAGGAGATGGAAACGAGTCAATGGCAACGGCTACTCATGGTTCACCTGGGAGGTGTCTTTTTTTGCACTCGAGCCTTCTTACCGGACATGTACCTGAAAAACTACGGAAGAATTATCAACACGGCCTCGCAACTTGCGTATAAGGGTGCTCCTGGACTCTCTCACTATACGACTGCAAAAGCCGGAATCATCGGTTTCACACGATCGCTCGCCCTCGAAATCGGCGAAAGAAATGTCACGGCTAATTGTGTAGCACCTGGCGCTACACAAACACCCATACTCAAGGGCGTATCCCCAGAAATGCTAGAGACTATAAGACTGGCGATTCCGAAAGGTCGACTGGCTGAAGTAGGCGATATTGCCCCCGCCTATGTTTTCTTGGCATCTGAGGAGGCGCGACACATTGTTGGTCAAACGATTTCACCAAATGGTGGAGACGTGTTTCTTTAAAAAATAAGCCAATTGCCAGAATGCATTAGCGGTTACTCAACCTCGTAGCATTATCGGCTAAACCAGTCCTTCAACACTGCCCGTTAATCGCAATCGCCCCATGCGCTCCAATTCCCCTCCCTGTACGTGGTGATGTTGAGTTGTAACATGGATGTCTCTGAAATAGCGCTGTAATGGACAAGTCTCCGCAATAGATGAAGACCCAGCCGCGTTATAAAGAAGATCAACTGAATCCGCCGCTAATGAAGCGGCATGGCTACCAGCAAGGCGAATTCGACGTCTCGCATCAATCGTTGCGGCCTTACCATTTTCAATATCCGTCCACAGAGAGTCGACCACCTCGTAAATATAACTTCGAGCTGAATCGATCAATGCCTCCGCCTTTGCCACAACACTTTGCACAGAACCAAACTCGCTGATAGGTATAGTCCCCGCGACCGGAACCTTATTAGGTGCGAGTTCCATAAAGCAATCGAACGCTGCACGAGCGATGCCAATAGAAACTGCCGCAACTGCCGGTGGAAACGTACTGATTACAGGGAACTTAAAAAGCGTGCCTGCCACTGACAGAGGATCGCTGAGCGTTAGCCAGCGATCTGTTGGTACAAAACCATCTCTTACTTCGACATCATGACTACCGGAACCCCTCAACCCCGACACGTGCCAATTATCTATGATAGAAAATTGTTCTCGCGAAAAAAATGGCAGCAACAAAATCGCCTTTCCAGCCGAGTCATGTAAGGATTCACCATTCCTATCCACCATTAAAACTGTTCCCAACAACCAGTTTGCGTTGTTACATCCTGAAGCGAAACTCCAACGCCCATTTACCAAGATTCCACCTTCTATAAATTCCGCTTTCGCCGTTGGCGCCGGTATCATCGAAATGCATTTTTCTCTCCATCGATCACTCGTCAACGGGAGTTGGCGGAACAGTACGCATGGGTATAACGTTCACCAAAGCATAATTGAAACTTTCAGGGAATTAGAAAATGAAATACGAGACATTCAACATTCACGTACCCGAATCAGATCTAATTGATTTACGCCACAGATTGAAGCGCACAAGGCTGGCACCAGAAATCGCTAACGAGTCGTGGGAATACGGGACTAATGGCACTTATTTAAGGAACCTTCTTGAGTACTGGGAGTCCGGATACGATTGGCGTAAACATGAAACCTACATGAATAGCTTCGACAATTTCAAAACGATTATCCAAGAAATACCTATCCATTTTATGTACCAAAGAGGCAAAGGGCCGAATCCTATCCCGCTGATTCTGAGTCACGGCTGGCCCTGGACATTTTGGGATTGGCATAAGACCATAGGGCCCCTGACAGATCCTACTTCATATGGTGGAGAGGCAAAGGACGCTTTCGACGTAGTGATCCCTTCACTGCCGGGCTATGGCTTTTCAAATCCCCTCAAGACATCCGGAATAAATTTTTGGCAAACCGCGGATTTATGGGTCACCTTGATGAGAGACATCCTCGGTTACGATAAGTTTGCTGCAGGTGGTGGAGACTGGGGTGCACTCATCACTTCTCAACTTGGGCATAAATATGCTGAGCATCTAATTGGAACTTACCTCCACCTTACGATTCCGCTCGACATATTCAGCGGCGATCTGCCTTCGGAGGATGAGTATGCGCCCGAAGAAGTCTGGAAATTTAAGAGAAATGAAAATTTCTTTCTGAAAGAAAGTGGATACTCTGGAATTCAAGCGACCAAGCCTCAAACGCTTGCCTTCGCATTGAATGACTCTCCGGCAGGACTCTGCTCATGGATTTTAGAAAAAAGGAGAAGCTGGAGCGACAGTAAGGGAAACGTAGAGACGCGATTCAGTAAAGATGATCTCCTTACGACGATGTCAATTTATTGGTTTACCCAGAGTTTCGGCACATCTGCAAGATATTATTATGAATGCCTCCACAATCCTTGGAAACCTTCTCATTCTCGAACACCCGTTGTTGAATCACCCACTGGAGTCGCTGTCTTTAAAGAAGAAGTCGTTTTAATGCCTCGAAAATGGGCTGACAACTATTACAACTTGCGGCATTGGACGGAAATGAATTCTGGAGGGCACTTTGCTCCGATGGAGGAACCTAAAGCACTCGTCCGTGACATTAGGAAATTTTTCGAAATATTTAGGAAATAGAGAGACCTCAGAGGCACGGGTCAACTTCTCCGGGTTGCTGTAAACACGGGTGGGGTCGGCGGCTTCAACCCTGTCTCCTCTAGACATCTTGAACGGAGTTCTTCAAGGGTTCCTCCAAAGTTAAAAATCTCATCCGAATCGTAACCTGCTTTCATCTCGGCGCGAAGTCTGTCCGTAGCAGGCTCGTCGAGCCGACCGTTGCTATTAATTACAACCCCATAGCGTCGTGCTCCTTCAATGCTCACTAGACCTTTATCCACATCAGCAGCAACAATCTCAGCACCTCTATTCAACGGGTTTCCCCACCCGCCTCCACCCCAAGTTTCAAAAGCCAGCATATCGTCTTTTTTCACAACAACGCGATCGCACTTCGAAGGCAAGATTTCTTCTGTCCCGTCTTCCCTCTTAAGTATTTTTTTGCTCCGCTCACCTGGGTCACCCCCATTTACTCCCCAGGGATATGTAAACCAACGATCGTCGTGTATCGAAATTTCCCCGTCTTCAAGGAATCGGTACACCATTCGAACCGCATTCCCTCCTCTGTGTAAACCAGCTCCGCCACTATCGGTAACCGTCTCGTATTTCTCTATTCTCAACGGAAAATAACTCTCCAGGAACTCATTCGGTACATTAGTAAAACTAGGCCACAGAGAGTGCCCATCGGGACCGTCACCAATCGGTCTTCCCGGTATACCACCAAAACCTATCTGGTAGAGTTGATACCACTCTCCTTTACTGTCATAGCCTGAGTACATAAAATGCGGACTATCAGAAAATCCAGCTGCACACAGAAAGTCCGGACTTCCTTGTCCCAGGAGTCCACTTATTACATCAAAAATTCTTCCAAGCGCATGAGTCCGACAAGAAAGAGCAGCCGGGTGACGTGGTTTTAGAATTGAACCTTCCGGAATTCGTACTTCCATTAACGGGTAGAATCCATCGTTGAAGAGAATCTGTGGATCGAAGACCATGATCATCACGACCCCACAGAACATCTTGAACATTTCTTCATTCAAATAAAAATTTATTGAACCAGTTGACTGTGGATCGGTACCTTCAAAATCAAAGATGACCTTCTCCCCTTCTCTCCACATCGCGCACTTAATTTTATAGGGCCCCATCCCCATTCCGTCATCGCAAATATAATCTTCGAATACCTGTCGCTTCTCGGGAATTGTGTTCGCAATTAATTGCTTCATCGCACGAAAATTTCGATCTAATAACTCTTCCATCGCTTGATGAAAAACGTCGTCGGTAAACCTCTCGGCAATTTCCACGACTCTGCGTTCTGCTGTCCGAATCGCTGCGACAATCGCATTTAAATCACTTCTATTCCAATGTGGAAGCCTGCAATTGTGAAAGATTACTTTCAACAAATCGTCTTGCATCTCGCCTTTTTTACAAATCTTCACCGGAGGAATTACTATTCCCTCCTCGTAAATCTGTCGAGCATCTGTTGGAAGACTACCTGGGACTTTCCCACCAATATCAGTCATATGACCAAACATGGCGGTCCAAGCCAACAATCTTCCGTCCCGGAAGATCGGCATCAAAACTAGCCAGTCATTTGCGTGGCTTATTGCTCCTGCGCAGCTGTAGGGATCTGACGTAAGAAAAATATCACCTTCCTCAACAGTACCTTCATGTCCTGCAGAAAACCCATGAATGAAGGAACCAAACTGACCTACGACCATCTTTCCGTCACGATTTGCGATTAAGGGAAATTCATCGTGTTGCTCTCTGATTCCAGGAGACATGGCGGTCCGAAAAAGGACAGCATCCATTTCAAACCGGGCATTTCTAAGAGCATTCTCAATGATGTCCAGAGTAACTGGATCCACCTGAACTGGCTTTAAGGGCTCTTTGTTTGTCTCAATAATTTCAACTGGCATTATGCTTCCTGCGGTCGAATTAAAATATTTCCTAGGTCATCCACTTCCGCCTCATGAGAGGGTAGGATTAGTGTTGTGGAATCCATTTCGGTCACTATTGCTGGACCCTGTATCGTATCTCCGCTTCCCAAAAGCTCTCGTGCAAAGACTTTTGCCGTTACACTTTCTCCTTCGACAAAAACGACTTGCTTTCCGACACATGCCGAGTCAGCGCCTTTTCCTTTAGGTGCAGATGCAGCTGTTAATTCTGAACCAGGGCTTTCAGCAGCTGCTCGCAGATTCACGAATTCTTTCTCGGAATCCAAAGCAAAGGTAAAGAGCTTAGTGTGCATTCTATCAAAGGCTTCTCCGGGGTGATTTAATCCATCAGAGGAAAGCAACTTAAGGTCAACCGGTACCGATAGCTGCAAGCCTTGGCCTTGATAGCGGAGGTCGGCCTCGTAGTGCACGGCTTCAACCTCCTCTCCTTCCTTCTCAAGAGATGCGCGAGCCTGGCCGGCGAGCTCTTCTAGTAGAGCACGAAGCTCGTCGGAACTCGTATTACTAAAACGACGGACAAAGCTCCGAGAAGCTTCATTGCGAAGTCGAGTTGTGGCATCTCCGTACGCACAGAGGACACCTGGTCCAGGCGGTATGATCACTGGCCATGCGTGAATTAATTTCGCAAGTGCGTTCGCATGCAATGGGCCTGCGCCTCCAAAAGCGATAAGGGCAAAGTCTCGCGGATCATATCCTTGCTCCACCGAAACGAGTCGGAGAGCTCCGCACATATTTTCATTTACAATATCTACGATTCCAGCAGCCGCCCTTTCTAGAGACAGGCCTCTCGCATCTGCAATCTGCTGGACCACCTCCTGGGACTTGGAACGATCAAGGGGCATATCCCCACCTAGACGCTGAGACTCAGGGAAATACCCCAGAACTACGTTCGCATCTGTGACAGTAGGACTCTCCCCACCACGACCATAGGCTGCGGGACCAGGATCGGCTCCCGCACTTTCAGGGCCGACTCTTAAAGCGCCTGTAAGTTCCGGAACGTGCGCAATAGAACCTCCACCTGCACCTACTGTACGAACGTCCACTGAAGAAGCCCTAACGGTTACGTCTCCAACGGTCGTCTCTCTTCTAAGCGCTGCCCTGCCATCCCTGACTAAAGCGACATCGGTCGAAGTACCACCCATATCGAAGGTAAGCAAGTTTTCAAAGCCTGCCTGTCGAGCGACCCAGATAGCACCCGACACGCCGCCTGCCGGCCCGCTCATTAGATGGTTGACAGGAAGAACTTGCGCTGCACCCGCTGAAGCCAACCCCCCATCTGATCGAAGTATACGGAGGGTCACACCATCCAAACGATCAGTTAATTCAGCTTCAAGGTTCTTAACATACGACTCGACTGCCGGTCGTACATAAGAGTTCGCGACGGTAGTAACAGTACGCTCGTATTCCATCATTTCAGGAATTACATCGAAAGAAATCGATACAGGAATTCCATCCAACACATCCTCTGCAATTTCCCGAACTCGCTTTTCGTGAATTGGATTTTCAAACGAATTGATAAGACTTACCGTAAGAGCCTCAATCCCTGCGTCTTTCAATTTCAAGAGGGCCTCTCGGGCCTGATCCTCGTCCAAGGGACGCACCACAGAACCATCTGCGCCAATTCTTTCAAAAATTTCAGTAGTGAGCTCTAATGGTGCCAACGGAGCGGACGGTACGTAAATTACCCAGCCGCCAAGACCGCCCGGTACAAATGAACGGGCAATCTGAAGAACCTGACCGTAACCCTCGGTCGTGACAAGACCGACCCGTGCACCTCCCGAAGTCAACATGGCATTTGTGGCCACAGTTGTACCGTGCATCACCTGAGAAATCTGTCCAGGCTTAATACCTGCCTTCTCACACGCTCTCGTTATCCCGTTTAAAACACCTACCGATGAATCAGCAGGTGTCGAAGGCACCTTCGAGGTAACACGCTGTCCAGTTTCATCATCGACAAGAAGTACATCGGTGAAAGTACCTCCAACGTCCACACCTAACCTATGTGCCATTTAGTCCCGCCCAGCTCTAAGAACTGTCCCCGGCAAGGCTCCAGAATGTACATTGTTTTCAAAAAGGACCGTCCCATTCACAATCGTGTATTCAATACCTTCGGCTGGCATTACAAGCCTTCTTCCTCCTCCAGGCAAATCTTTTCTCATATCTCCGCGTCTTTTTGATCCAACGCTACTCATATCAAATATTGCAAAGTCTGCGGCAGCGCCGACCTTAATACGCCCGCGTGTTGTGAGCCCATAAAAATCGGCGGGTTCAGATGTGATCCTCTTTATAGCATGCTCGAGAGACATCACCTCTTTTTCTCGAACCCATGTCCCCAGGAGGTATGTCGTGTAACCTGCGTCACACAGCATGTCTACGTGGGCGCCTCCATCGGAAAGGCCGATCATTGCTCTCGGATCCGTAATTAGTTCTGGTATGCGTGACTCGTCGGCATTAAAGAGCTCATACGAGTATTGAAGTTCAAGGTTGTCTTCTATTGCGAGGTCCAAGAAAGTGTCCATCCCATCCTGTCCGCGTTCGCGAGCAACATCTTCAACCGTACGCCCCACCAACTCTTGCAGTTCAGGACTCCCTACCTGATTTATCACTGCCCGTTCCCACTTTCCCGAAAAGATTCTTGGATTTTCAAGTTCTTTCCTGAATCCATCGCGAAGACTTGTTGAACGGTAGACTTCTTTTTGTTCTTCCACTGTTCTATTGAAAGCGGGATTGAAACAGTCAATGTTTGCAAACAAAAACGGGTTACGAAGATCAATCTGAACAAGAAGAGGGCGCACTGTGACTTGCGGGATTGCTCCCCTTTCCAGAAGCGGAGCCGTATCTCGAAGTGTCTGCTGAGGTGCCTCGGGTTTGTCATCTCTGTTCAAGAGAGCGAGCCAAGTAACCGGTCTCTGGCTCTCACTCAGAAGAAGATCAAGAAGTTCAAATTCACTTTCGTCGACCACAGAAACATCTTTGGTAAGCGCCAGTTCAATCGATCCCCGACCTCTTTCTTGTAGTACCTTACAGTAGGCCCGTAATTCCTCTAAATCTGCTTTGCGACATGCTAAAGGCCGACCCTTATAGCCAATATGTTGGGCAAGATTTGTCGTACTGAAACCAAATGCACCGGCATCCACTGCCTGGCCAAGCAAATTCGCTATTTCGGACCGCTCATCACTACTTGCCTCTCGCTCCATGGATTCTTCACCCATCACAAAGTGCCGGAACGGGGACAACGGAGCCATAAATCCGAGATTTACTCCCGAGCCGCGGCGTTCCGCCGCATTCATATATTCCGGAAACGTCTCCCAATCCCATGTGACGCCTTGGTTAAGAACATCAAACGGGATCGCTTCGACATTAACTAGGTCCCACGCAGCAATCTCACGGTTTTCTGGACGACAAGGTGCCAACCCAACCCCACAGTTGCCCATGAAGAGGCTCGTAACACCATGCCAGCAAGACGGAGTAGTTAGATGATCCCAACAAATTTGCGCATCGTAGTGAGTGTGTGGATCAACAAAGCCCGGTGCAACTACTAAATCAGAAGCGTCGATCACTCGATCGGCGTAACCGTCGACTTTGCCAATCTCAGCAATCTTTCCGCCTTTTACAGCAATATCTCCGTGGAAGCGAGAAGCCCCTGTTCCATCCACAATCGTTCCATTTCGAATTATAAGATCATAAGACATAGCTTTCTCCTTACAGAATTACTGACCAATCGCACCCGACTCACGTAATTGACTTAACTCAGCTTCAGAAAGTTTTAAATCTTTTCTAAGAATATCATCCGTACCTTCTCCCAGTTGAGGGGCAGCACTGAAATCAACATGACTTTCGGAAAGTCGTGACGGAAAACCTAAGAGCTCGACATCACCCCATGCAGGATGAGAAATCTTCTCGACAAACCCGCGAGCTCTTAGATGGGGATCCGTCATCAAATCGGCTGTGTCCAAAACAGCACTGCAAGGAACACCGCCGTCTGCCAGCATTTGCATCACTTCGTATTTGGTGTAGTCGGATGCCCAACCCTCTATTACCTCGCGAAACGCGGCCGCATTCTTGATTCGGGCCGTCGGAGAACCAAATCGCGAATCAGATTCCAAGCCCACATCCTTCATCACATTGCATAAGGATTCCCACATACGAGGGGTTGCCACGACAAAATAAAAGTAGTCGTTCGGTCCAAAAGGTTTACAAGCATACATATTAATATCGGGAGACAGCCCCGTACCCGTTCGAGGGGTAGCCTCTTTACCAAAGGCTGTTCCTAAAGCAATCATCGTCCTCATGTAGTAGGTCATAGCTTCTTGCATAGAAATTTCGATCTGCTGCCCTTTTCCAGTACGAAGCCTTTGGATATAAGCTGCAAGAATTGCCATGCCCAACTGCATACCTGTTCCGGTATCACCAAGTGTAGGTCCAGGTCTCATGGGAGTTCCATCTGCCTCCCCTGTCACCGAAAAGGCGCCCGACGCAGCCTGGGCAACCATGTCAAAACTCTTGTAATCAGCATAGGGCCCAGTGCTGCCAAAGCCTTTAACACTCGCGTATATCAAACTCGGGTGAATGGAAGACAACGTGTCGTAATCCAACCCAAGTTTTTTTGCTACTCCAGGCCCATAGTTTTCAACGACAATATCGTACTTGGGAAGCAGACGAAGCAATATGTCTCGACCTTCAGTAGAGGTCAAATCAATCACTACGCTTCGTTTGTTACTGTTCCAATACAAAAAATACGGCGAATCATCCGTGAAACCTCCGACACCGCGCCCGGGCTCTCCTACCTCCGGTCTCTCGATCTTTACTACTTCTGCTCCAAGAAGTGCCATAGCCTGGGTACAAGATGGACCTGCCTCGTATTGGCTAAGGTCTAAAATTCGAATACCATCGAGTGCTGGCATAATCGCCCTCCCACAACAATCCTACATCGAAAGGCCCCCAGTTGGGCGCAACTATTGAGCGAACTGCACCCAATTGAAGAGAAAACGTTAGGGATAAGGCTGATACCTTTTCACCCCATATTTCCGGCCTAGGTCGGTCGACAAATTCGTATATACGCCCTAGAGACCAGGCCAATCGCTCCAGTCTGCGTAGGTCCTATCTGTAACCACTCTTCCATTCTCACATGTCAAAATTGCGGTAAATGGCACATTCCAGTCAGGCCCTTTTTCAGGATCGAGCAGGACCGCCTCAACAACTATCGTCGATTCGCAAACATGTCGGCGCTCAACGCGCATCTTCCTTTGCGGTGCCGCATCTAGAATCACTTTTTCGATTTCCGCAAGTTTCTTGTTTCCTCTAATTTTCCCACTTCCCATGGGATGTACTTCGCAGTCCTTCGAGTAGCATTCTAAAGCCATCTTTACGGCGTCTTCGTTGTATAATTTCTCCCACTTTTGAGAGAGCTCAAGAAGTTCTTGACTATTCATTGCATTCCTTTCCATCAGAAAATAAAAGCATGGAGGATAACTCCCAACTGAGCCACTCTTATGGCACCGAATCGGAATAAACATGAGACAAAGGTACTGCCTCGAATTCTTTTTAGCGTCAATTCTCATTCTCGGCCTCAACCACTCAGCCGATGCCAGCGAAGACGGCTTCAAAGATGTGGTAATTGAGAAAATTAGGATTACTAATGAGCTCTACATGCTACAAGGACGAGGTGGGAATATCGCCTTACTCGGCGGGCCCGATGGCGTTGTAATGGTTGACGACCAATTTGCTGCGCTAAGTGAACGACTCCTAGAAGCCTCACGCTCTATTTTTAAAGAAGATATCCGGTTTGTCATAAACACACACCATCATGGAGATCATACTGGCGGCAACGGATTTTTGGGGGCAATGGGTTCGACAATTCTCTCTCACGTAAACGTTCGCGGGCATCTCCTGGAGAGACTTAAGTCGTCGGACATTTCTCGCCGTTTTTCCTTACCGATTCTTACGTTTGAGGACACCATTTCTCTTCACGTAAACAAAACAACTATACGTATTAAACACCTAGCATCGGCACACACGGATGGAGACGCAATCGTCTGGTTCCAACCTCACGACGCAGTGCATCTAGGAGACATTTATTTTAATGGGAAGTATCCATACATAGATGTAGACGCGGGTGGCGAGGTCGAGGGCCTAATAGCTGCCATTAAACTCATACTTTCCCAGATCGGTGCATCAACAACGATTATTCCAGGCCACGGAGCCTTATCCAATCGAGATGAGCTTCAAGAGTACTTATATATGCTTGAAACGATTCGGAATCGTGCCCTCATTCATATAAGCTCTAAGAGCAAAGATCCTTCCGAACCGTCGTTAACACGCGACTTCGATGCGAAATGGGACGGCGGCTTCATTTCTTCTAAGCGTTTCCAGGAAATCGTGCTTCGGTCGTTACGCAACGGACATGATAAAATGTTCTAAGAGGCTAAATTCTTCGGAACATCCCGGAATGCTTTACCGGAATCGACCGAAGGAAGTTTAGGTAAACCCAAAACCCGCTCTGAAATAATGTTCCTCTGAATCTCATCGGTGCCACCTGCAATCGACTGCGCAGGAACGGAAACTAGAATTTCAGAAACAAGTGCAGTATCGGTATCTTCGCTTTCGGCAAGCATCGCCTCTCCTCCTGATACCAGAGTGTGGGCCCTGGCTGAGGCTTTGGCGATATTACTTGTGCACAACTTAGCGATCGAGCCTTCTGGCCCAGGTGGGCGACCGAGCTTCTGCGCCGCCTTGGCTCGCCGGCCAGTCCATTCTGAAGCCCGAGCAAGAGCGAGGACTCGGGCGATCTCCTGACGTACCGCTGGATCCGAGGAGGCGCCTGTTTTATTCGCGCGATCAACAAGTAGGTCTGGTCGACCCGCTCGCTGCGGATACCAAGTATAGGGTTCCATAATTTCCCGCAATTCATCGCGATACTCATCCAGAGCTCTTCCCTTGCCCAGAACTCGACGGGACCCGATCCTAGCTACCCTCCTCTCGTGGGCCAGAGTAGCCAAGGCTACGGTCCACCCACGATCCACCTCTCCAATAAGGTTACCCTCGGATACCCTTGCATCTGTCAGAAAAACCTCGTTAAAAGAAGAGTGGCCATTGGATTGTCTAAGTGGTCGCACTACAACACCGGGCTGATCCATTTCGATAATAAAATAAGTAATACCGCTATGTTTTGGAACATCCCAGTTTGTTCGCGCCAAAAGCATCCCCCATCGAGCGTGGTGCGCACTCGTATTCCATACTTTCTGACCGTTTATTACCCAGTCATCGCCATCGCGTTCGGCACGGGTTGTCAAGCCAGCCAAATCGGAGCCACTACCCGGCTCACTAAAGAGCTGACACCAGGTATCCTCACCCGTGATAATAGGGCGCAAGTAATGCTTCTTGACAATTTCGGAGGCGTGTTCAAGCAGGGTCGCTGCGGCCAAAGCAGCCCCAACTCCACCAGGGATTCCAACCGCTCCCGCGGCTCGAAATTCCTGCGCTACAACATCACTCAAAGCTACTGGTAGACCTCTCCCCCACCACTCTTTCGGCCAAGTCGGAGTGCCCCATCCTGAATCAGCCAACTTGTTACGCCATGTCAAAAGATCAGACTCTGGATCCCAATTCGCAGAAAGCCAGTTCCTGACTTCTAATCTGACGTCTTCCTCATTAATTTCGTTCATTAATAAACCCTCTGAGCGTTCTCTAAACCAAGCGCACGAGCGTAACGCTCGCGATGGAAGGTTGGCGTTCCCAGGAACACTTCGGAAGCCTTTGCTCTTCGAAAATAAAGATGGGCATCAAACTCCCAAGTAAAACCTACTCCACCATGGATTTGGATATTTTCTAAAGCTGCCAACAAAAATGCATCAGACGACAGCGACTTCGCAAGAGAAGAAATTTCCTCTAGGTTCTCACTATCATCCACAACTGTTTCCGCTGCGTAGAATGCGGCAGATTTAGCCAGTTCAGTATCCACAAGAACATCAGCACATTTATGTTTGATCGCTTGAAACGCTCCAATAGGTTGCCCGAATTGAACCCTGGTTTTCGCATAAGCAACAGCTGTTTCAAGTACCTTTTGCGCCCCACCAACTGACTCATTGGCAATAGCGACACCTGCCTGGTTTAGAGTGTGCTCGAGAACGCTCGCGCCTTGGCCTCCCTTTCCGAGAAGCTCCGCCTCAACGTCATTGAATTGCAGAGCAGCCAACTTTCGGGTCATGTCGACAGTTTTAAGTGGGCGCCTTTCAAGGCCAGAAGCATTACCATCAACTAAAAACAGCTCCACACCTTCGCAACCTTTTACGCCTTCTTTTCTGGCTGCCACAATAAGCAAGTCCGCGATATGTCCATCTAAAACGAGATTTTTTGACCCGTTAAGCTTGAAACCTGTCTCGGATTCTTTCGCTACGGTTGTTATATCGGCGAATTCCCAAAATTCATTCCCTTCCATCCAAGCTAAAGTTCCAATTGTTTCCCCTGATGCGAGAGAAGGGAGAAGCTTCTTCTTTTGGTCTTCCGTTGCACCATTTAAAATCGCTCCTGCCCCAAGAACGGCGGAAGCAAAAAAAGGAGCGCAAAATAGAGCTCTACCCATTTCTTCCAGAGCAATACATAACTCGACAAAACTAAAGCCATGACCTCCGTAAGCTTCCGGGATACTCACGCCTGTGAGGCCAAGCTCATTATTAATTTGATTCCACACCTCTCGATCGAAGCCT
>DKAI01000103.1:4317-11468 GCA_002450755.1 Deltaproteobacteria bacterium UBA6930 | reverse complement strand
CCGTGACCTGAAAGATTGAAAACAATGCACTCGGATCGCCCTAGTTCCTTACAGCGGTTCGCTTCATCAATAACACCCTTGATGGCATGCGCTGTCTCCGGTGCCGGAAGAATTCCTTCAGTACGAGCAAAAAGCAACGCAGCATCAAAAACACTACCCTGGTCAAAGGCAACAGATTCCACGATTTTCTCTTTGCACAAGGCAGAAACAAGAGGACTCATACCATGGTACCTTAACCCTCCAGCGTGAATTCCTGCCGGAACAAAAGAATGTCCAAGAGTAAGCATCGGAGTGAGAGGTGCTACGCCAACCAAGTCGCCATAGTCATAAGCATATCTTCCCCGCGTTAATGTTGGACAAGCATTCGGTTCTGTCGCGACAAAACGAATATCCTGGCCACTCAATCGGTCCGGCACAAAAGGCGAAGCAATACCAGAAAAATTAGATCCTCCTCCAGCGCAACCTATGATAACGTCTGCCGTCTCGTCAATACTCTTCAACTGCTCTTTCGCCTCCAGGCCAATAATTGACTGATGCAAACAAACATGGTTCAAAACGCTTCCGAGTGCGTAGTGAGTGTTTTCATCACCAACCGCAGCTTCGACAGCTTCACTAATAGCCATACCCAAGGAACCGTTCGAATCAGGGGTTTCCGCAAGTATTTTGCGACCCGCTTCGGTTTCAGTCGATGGAGAAGCAAAGACCTCAGCTCCCCAAGTTTCCATCAGAGTACGGCGGTAAGGCTTTTGGTCGTAACTGATTCTCACCATAAAGACTCTGCAATCTAGACCAAAGTGCGCGCAGGCAAATGCAAGACTCGAGCCCCATTGTCCTGCACCCGTTTCCGTGGTCAAAGAAGTTATGCCTTCGATTGAGTTGAAATATGCCTGAGGAATCGCTGAGTTCGGCTTATGGGAACCGGCGGGGCTTACAGATTCATTTTTGTAGTAGATCCGCGCGGGTGTGCCTAAAGCCTCCTCTAGAAACGTAGCGCGAACCAGAGGTGTCGGTCTCCAAATTCCTAGTTTTTCCCGTACCGTCTCGGGAATCCCTATCCAACGCTCACGCGAAACTTCCTGCTCAATCAATTCGCTTGGAAAAAGTGGCGCTAGGTCGTCCGGTGAAAGGGGTTCGCCAGTTCCAGGATGTCTATATGGAGGAAGAGGTGAAGGGAGATCGGCTTGCAAGTTATACCACTTATCAGGAAGGGCGTCTCCATCTAAAGAAATGCTTCTATTCACAAGAACAACCTTTATTTATCTGTTGGAACAGCATCTAAAATTTCACCAAATTGTTCAATGACCTCAAGGGCTTCATTGAATGAAGGATGGTAACCGCGACCATCTTGTGGTGTCCGAATATGAATACAGATCCAATCAGGGTTTATTTTTTCCCTGTATTCCTCAATCTTATCTATCCACTTTTGCTTGTTGCCAAGACAGAGGAATCCCGATTCCATTGTGCCGATCAACTCTTCGTCCATACTAGACAACTCGTCAGTTTCCGGCGCAAGTCCTCTCTCTCCATAGAAGTTTACCTCGCTTACCCAGCGGTGCGCGTGCTTTTCTCTAAGCTCCTTTTCATCCCCAATCCAGCCTTCGAGAGCCATACCAAAAGTAAATTCTTTTTTCCCTCGCTTATCCGCTTTTTCCCTCATCTCTTCAACAGTTGGGAGAATCTCCTCCGGTGCCGGAGTAAACCAGGTCACCCATCCGTCCCAATCAAGTGCTCTCTGCAAGGGCTTTGGGGCAAAGGCGCCAATCCAAACCGGTGGGCGCGGTTGCTGATAGGGCTTGGGAGTCATTCGCACTCCTTCGAATTGAAAAAATTCTCCATCGAACGAAAACTCCCTTTCCGTCCAACAACGATTCATCACTTCCATGGCTTCTTCAAACCTACGCCCGCGCCTTTCGAACGGTACGCCAAAATGTTTAAAATAATCCTCGTGATATCCCACACCCGCACCGAATATAAGTCTCCCTCTGGAGAGGTTGTCTATTGCGGCAAGCTGTTCAGCCAAATGAACCGGGTGATGGAAAGTAGGCATCATAACTGTCGGTGCAATCTTTACACGCTTCGTACGCGCGGCCAAAGCCATCAACAAAGAAATGCAGCTAGGCCAGTACGTCTCCGTCCTCTGATGGCGCTCTGGTACCCAGATCCCATCGAATCCGACCTCTTCTGCAAGCTCAGCCTCACTTAAGATTTGATCCATGGCATCCGATACATCTTCCCTATCGGGAAGGTTTGGTTGTGAATAGTGCCCAAAGTGAGTATCTGGCATGTATGCGATTTGCATAAGAACCTCCTGTCTCTTCCATGAAACTTGCCCCAGCTTTCTTTCAAAAACAACTTATCTATGAATGGGTTTGCGATTTTCCCAAAAAGTCAACTTTTCTCACTTAAGAAAAATCATATCCCACAAGAGTCGGCCGCTCTTAGCTATCGAGGACCTGTGCGTAATAAAAAAAACATGACGCTCGGGGTCGGCCTTCGACAACTCTATAGACCACATCGAGTTGATTTGATTAGGCACTAAAGAATATCGGATATCAACAATTCGATTTGAAAAGTCGGGATCTTTTGCCAAGTGATCTCGACTAAACCATCTAAATCGTTCGATATCGTTGGCCTGACGAGAGTCATCGTCAAGCCAAGGAAAATCCCGCTTTAGGTCTAGCTTTAAAATAGATTCGCCTTCGTATACACGAGATCGGTACCCTACTCTTACGGCATCTACGTAAAATCTGCCTTTCTCCTCGTAAACAATTTTCCATACCAATATATTTGCGAAACTAGGTTTTGCATCGAGAGTAATCGGATTATGTCCTCTCTGTTCAGCCAAGTGCCATCCTAAATTTACGGCACGATCATGTTGCCACAGACCAGCCAACAGATAACTCAATGCCCAAAGGACTCCTAACTTTGAAAATTTACGATTTCGTTTAAATACTGCTAAACACAACAGAACAACTATCGGCAGAGTGAAAAGCGGGTCGATTATAGAAATAACATTCCATGCAAACCTAGCTTGGCTAAACGGCCAAAGCAAAACCGTCCCATAGGTAGTACATGCGTCAAGTAGAGCATGTGTGGAGTACCCTAAGAAACAAAACAGCCAGGTCAAAGAGAAGGCATATTTTTTCCATCGGCCAACAGCAAAATGCAGCAGAAGTGCACACAATGAAGCACCGATCGGAATAAAAAGTAGAGAATGGCTAAACTGTCGGTGATATTCCAAGAACAGTAGAGGATCTGTTTCGGAACTTATAAGCACATCCAAATCGGGAGCGAGTCCCGACAAAAATCCACATAACGTAGCCCAGAGTAGTGACCGAGTTCGACTCAGAGCCTGTGGCAACACGGCGCCGACCGCTCCCTGAGTTAACGGATCCATTTCGACAGCGACCTTTCGAGGAGGCATTTTGCTTTTATTATTTGCACGCCAAATCTTCGTACTTATTCGAGATACTCATTGACTAAAAGAACTCCTATTTCAGCATGCAGATTGTGTAAAATTACCTGTAGCGAGTTCTTCGTTTCCATCATCCCCGGGGACGAAATAGACCTTCTTGCATCGCAGTAGCCAACAACTCGCCTTTTGCGGAAAATATCATCGCTTGAGCAACACCTCTGTTATTTGAGAATACTAAAGGTCGAGCATCCATAAGGAGCCACTCATCTCCGGATTCCATCGCTCCATGAAACCAGATCACGTGATCTAAACTGAGGCAGAGGTAATCCTTACTCCATTGACCCTGACTCGGCGGAGTCGGATGACCTTCCACGGTCGCATCAATTAAATTAAGATCCGAAACGTAAGCCAACGAACTTGCATGAATTCGTTTATCCGAATCAGATTCAAAAGATCCCCGAACCCATGTGGAGACCCGCGGGTCATCCGACCTGAAAACAGCGTCCCGTCTCTCCAGGCCCGCATCCCAACGACCCTCCAACTCTGCTACCGGAGCGACATCCTTGGGAAACTTCACGTGGTCACGTCTCGCGGGAGACCGCTCAGTCGTAAATGAAGCGATGACGGTTACCACCTCTCCCACTGATTGAGTCACTACGATCCGGCGGGTGACAAAAGACTTTCCGTCCCGGAGGCGATGAACCTCATACCGGATTGGTTCACTCAACAGTCCACCTCTGACGAAGTACGCGTGCAGAGAATGAGGGGAAAAATCCTCCCCAACTGTTTGCGTAGCGGCCCAAAGAGCTTGCCCAAGGAAGAGACCACCGTAGACAGCACCCCATTCATATGCCGGGGTCGTGGCCTCAAACACGTCATCTCCTCGGAGGTTAAGCCTGAAAACTGAGGATAAATCGAGACTCTCTTGTTGCATTGTCAGCGAAAGAAGATCGGCCATCTCAAGAAGATAGGTCGTTCTAGCGCCACCTTAAAGATTTTTATGACACCTAGAAACGGAAGTCGTGGCCTCAAACACGTCATCTCCTCGGAGGTCAAGCCTGAAAACTGAGGATAAATCGAGACTCGCTTGTTGCATTGTCAGGAAGACTAGTCGAATTCCTGACAAAGGGCGGTAATCGTGGGCCACCCAGTATAAAATAGCTCCTCAACCAAGGGGGACCCAGCTGGGGCCACACTAAGGAGAAAATCATGGAATTTCTGTTCATGGGAAACATCGTAAAACCCACAGGCATGAGCGACAAAG
This sequence comes from Deltaproteobacteria bacterium UBA6930, assembly GCA_002450755.1. Classification (GTDB taxonomy): domain Bacteria; phylum Myxococcota_A; class UBA9160; order UBA9160; family UBA6930; genus UBA6930. The sequence continues at coordinate 6,789 of DKAI01000103.1, read as the reverse complement.
AGTTCTTTCAAATCTGGAAGGCCGAATCGGAGGCAGCAGTCGCGGGCTTAGACTCTGGTGCCATAAAGCACTTGTGGAAGGCTGCTGGCCAATATCAGGTCGTAGGCGTATTTGATTTTCCAGATGCCGATTCTGTAGACGCAGCCTTACATTCTTTGCCAATATGGGCACTCGGACATCATGAAATGGTTCAAGATATTGTCCTAAAGCCTTTAAGGGACTATCGAAATTGGGCTAAGGACCTTGTCGATCTAGCTGGAAGCTAAGGCCCCAAAGAGCGATGGTTGCAGGTTCTCAACCGTCGCTCTTTGCCTCCTTAAATGTTGAGCCCTATGAATTTATCTAGCCTTGCGCAGTCTGTCTGTCAGGGCCAATCCCCTCGGACCGCTCATAACGCCAACCCTCTTTCGTCATCCACACCCTGTGTTTGACTTCCTGTTTTTTTAAGTCTCCAGAATCATAGGCGGAGTCTTCGACCAAGAGAGAAACCCCTCCCCCGTCAACCTTCACCAGGTGAGGGTGATATCGAGGCAACCGCCAACGACCCAACGCCTCCAGAGCAAAGTCAACGTTTTCAAAATTTTGGAGCCAATGACTCGTGACGTATGTTGGCGCCGGGAGATCAATCTCACCTTTTGATTGAGCCAAAAGAGCATCTTCGGGCCTCATCCAACGAAATTCATGGATTTCTCCTCCGTCCACACGTACTTCCGAACTCTCCCCAGCTCTAGCCGCAAAAAACCAGGTGCGGAAACGCTTGGGGCGTACCGGAGGAGTGGTCCATTCTGCAAACGGAACAAGATCGCTCAAGGAAACAATCAATCCCGCCTCCTCGAGAGTTTCTCGCACTGCAGCCTTTTTCGCCGCACCCTCGAGATCGTCGGAATTTGACTTTTCAAAATCCTCAGGATCAATCCTCCCTCCTGGATAAACCCAGGCCCCACCATGAAAATTTAAGGCCACATTCCGGCGCAAATAGAGAATCTCGAGGCCCTCCGCGCCATCTCTTAAAAGAAGCACAGTAGCGGCATTGAGAATCGGTTTTTCCTCACTCATAGGTCTCAAAATAGCGAAAACTGCTGACAGTAGAGCCACACTCCGAGATACTCCGCGAGAAAGACCTAGAAACGGAGACGGGATGGACCAAAAAGACGGCTCAAAGAGGCCCCTCGAGGCAGTAGGTAGCGCCATCTGTAACATTCTTACGAGCTTTGAATCTGTCCAAGAAAATATTCTTTTCCAACAGATTGGGGCTGCCCAAGAGCAACTTAAAGCAGGCGTTGAAACCTCTCTGGAGACGATGAATGATTTAGTAGCTAAATTGGATCCTGAATCGTTAGGGCCCGAATTCATTGACACTCTCTTGCGTGCTCTAAAACATCTCGTAGATGGATACGAAACGTTTCTCAGACGCGACCAAGATTTTTCTCTTTCCTTTCTGAGCATGCGAAGGGATTTTTGCCGGGCTGCAGATTTACTGTATTCGTTAAAGAACAAAGTCCCGAGGCTAAACCGCTACTGGCTACTAGACAAAAGAGAAGAGCCCACCCCCCTGAGCAATACCGCTCAAAATGAAAACCCTACCGGCCTAATTACTATCGAAGCGAATTCGGAGCGGGCGGCCTACGCTCTCTATGTACCCGAATCGTATTCAGAAAAAGAAAAATGGCCCCTGGTCGTGTCTCTTCACGGAGGCTACGGAAGAGAGACCGAATATATCTGGACTTGGCTACGAGCAGCCCGGAGTAGTTCCCACATTATTCTCGCACCAAAATCTTTGGGAGTAACGTGGTCTATTCTTGAACCCGAGAAAGATTCCCGATCGATATCGCAAATGATTGAAGAAGTTTCGCAAAATTATGCGATCGACCGTTCTAAGATTCTCCTTACTGGTCTCTCCGATGGAGGCACCTTCACCTACCTGTTTGGTCTCTCACAACCAGAAAAATTCACGGCCCTTGCGCCTATAGCCGCGGCTTTCCACCCAATGATGGACAACCTTCTTCGTGAAGGTAAAGGGAAAGAGACACCCCTTATGATCGTCCACGGCAAACACGACAATATTTTCCCGGTTTCAACGGCACGTTCTGCAAATGAGTTATTTTCTCACCTCGACTACGCAGTTACATACAAAGAATTACCCGAATGGGGCCATGCATATACTTACAAGATAAATGAAAATATTGTTCTTCCTTGGTTTTTACATGTTTGTCGATAACCTACTCGGCAACAAATTTCTTGTGGAGTATTTACTTGCCAACTAAACACTTAAAATCCAAAACAGTCGATGCCGACGGACATGTATTAGAGCCCAGGGACACATGGCTGAAATATTTGGATCCTGAATACCGCGATCGACCTATTCAAATGGTCATGGAGGAAAAAGGCGAAGTTCTACTAGTCGATGGAAAACCTGTACGCAAACTCCGTAATAGAACTGCCCTACTAGGAGGAATAGACCACGATCCTGAT
>DKAI01000103.1:0-3925 GCA_002450755.1 Deltaproteobacteria bacterium UBA6930 | reverse complement strand
AAGGATCAAAGTTATGGATGAGGAAGGCATCGACATATCCCTCCTTTACCCAACTATTGGAATATGTTGGGAAGGTAAAGTGACCGATGCTGGTCTCGCTACGGCGTACACAAGAGCTTACAATCGTTGGCTAGTCGAATTCTGCAGTCATAACCCGAGACGCCTGGTCCCAATCGCTCATATCTCCTTGCTCGACCCTGAACTTGCAGTAACTGAAATGCAACGTGCTGCGAAAGACGGCTGTAGAGGCGTCTACATATCTCCCGATTTAAAGCCTCGAGCTATGCGCCACTTCGATCACCCCGAATTAGAGAAAGTCTGGGCCACCGCTCAAGATTTAGATTTACCTATAGGTTTTCACGTTGTCGTTCGAGACGAGTTGAGTCACTCCTATTTCGATCCCAACGGGGAGAAAGCATACCGTTTTGGAGTTCTTGATTTTTCCTTTCTAGCGATAGACGTCATGGCTGCCTTCACAGAGTTTCTTTCTCTTGGAGTGATGGAAAATTTTCCAAAAATTAAAGTTTCAGTACTTGAAACCGGATCAAATTGGATCTCAGCATGGTTAGACCGAATGGACCACAAATTTGAAGTCGTCAAATCGAACCTGACCCTTAAACAAAAGCCGAGTGAATATTTTTTCCGCCAGTGCGTCGTTTCGGCCGATCCAGATGAAACCCTCACCGGAGCGGTCGTTTCACACTTAGGAGATGACTTCTTTGTCTGGGCCTCGGATTACCCCCATGTCGATGCCGATTATGGTGTCATCGAAGAGATTAAAGCCAACATGAAAAACTTGCCGGAGTCCTCTCAAAATAAAGTCCTAGGAGAAAATGCAATCCGCTTTTATGGACTTTGAGTGCGGACCATAACATTGCAAACCCGTATTCCTAGTCAAATGAAGAGCAATTCCTAAGGGAACGGACACTGTAAACCGTACCGATGGGTCCAACACTTCCTTCTAGCTTAGAATCTTTAGCAAGTTGTTACTTTAAGTTTTAATTTTCGAACTGTTACCGAACCTTTTTCTTGGAAACTACCTTCCTTTGGTCTTTATCGTGCAAGCGAGCGAAGTTCCTGACGGCATTGGGCGTAATCGCTTGATCCGAGCTTAAACCCCAACGACTGACACTCTTGGTGCTGGGAGGACCCATCCCCCGTAACATTATTACTGTCAAGAATCGATTCGCGAAGTCTCAACACACAGGAGCCAAAGGCTTCCGTCCCCACCTTAAATCCGAGATTCGCGCATTCCCTCTTGTAGGGCTGAAGTAGACTATCAAGGTTTCGGAACTTGGGCTTCTCGGCGACCACACGAGTGCACAGGTCAGGCGGGATATCTTTCTCGATTGCGCCCAGGTCGCTAACCATTCCTTTGCGGCCATTACTGCAGGCTAAGCGCCCTGGTCCGCCCAGTAATCCTTGGTCGTATTCAAAAGCGAGCTTCGTTCCATTTTTCCATGTAGTGACAGTTTGACCGTGCTTGCTACCGTTCTGGAGATTTTCAACTGTTGTCCTGGTATCATAGAACATCGTCCAGACCCCGCTGAAAGGTTTTCCCTCGACAAATTCGCCTGAAAACTTACGAATAAAAGCGACATCTTCCCACGTAAACGTCCCTCGGCCATGCATTAGGTCGTCTTCCCACTCGCCTGAGTAGGTCTTCTTCTCGTAACCGCTACCCAACGTCTCCGTTCCATAACCATGTCTCTTGCCATTTTGAAATTCACCTTCATACACCAGGTCCCTGATGCTTAAGATTCCCTGACCGTGATAAGCGTTGTTCTTATATTCTCCTGTGTAACTCCCCTTCAGACCGATCGACTTATTAAAAGATTCGAGCACATTCGGCTCGTGATAGCCATCCGGTTTCGCGCAAGAAGAGACTAAGATTCCCATGACGATAAAAATTAAAACTCTCATACGCCTATTATGCCTCGGCCATCATTTCTGAAATACACGCAAAATGAAATCAAATCCGACAAGACCTCATCCGGGCTTCGAAAAATATCCTTCGGCGGCTAAAATGCCGGACTTAACCTGGAAGAAAAGGCTTTTCAAATCGGTTTCTTAAACTTCAAAGTCATACGATTCGACTCGCCTATCGAGAGCATCGATTTTCTAAGTTCATCGTTGTCCTTGCTTGTTCCTAAACTTGGAGGAAGTCTCCAGACGACATCCTTTTCAGTCGGTTGATCTTTAACATTTTGATTATGGTCACTGCTTCCTACAAGCTCGAAACCGGCATCAGTCATTAATTGAATGACAAAGCTTCTCTTGAGGTAGCCCTTGGAACCATCTGCCCACTCATCCGACATTTCCTCTCTTGCGTGGTGCTGAACGATTCCCACAATGCCCCCCGGCTTAAGAACATCGTATGTATTTTTTACAGCGGATGAAAGAAAAGCGCCTTGAGATTCAAATCGAGCAAGATTATGCAGTGCACGGATCAACAATACGGCATCGGCGGTCCCATTCAACGATTCTGGCATGTCACCTAGCATAAAGCCTTGAATCTTTGCTCCGTCACTACTCTGGACTGTCTCTTTTATATCTACAGGCCAGCTCTGAGGCCAACTTGCCATTTTTTCTAGGCGTTCTCCCTCATATCCAAAAAGAGAATAGACACCCAATGCGTAATTTGCGCCTACAAGGTTCCCCTCCGAACCGAGGAAAGGCACTAAGAGTTTAGTGTACCAACCCTTACTTCCCGGTAGCACCTCAACAACAGTCATCCCCCGCTCAATACCAAAGAATTCAAGAGTCTTTTTGGGATTTCGAAATTGATACCTTGCTTTCATCTCATCGGTTTGTGAATCAAGAATTTCGTCCAAAAAAGCTGAGGACGAGCTAACGCTCTCGGCTCGATTATCGCTGCATCCTACGAAAGCAAACAGACAAAGCAGTACTAATAACTTTTTCATATCTTAAATCCTTTAATAAAATTAGACCGAAATAGTATGACCGATCTTGTCATAGTTTTGAGGTCTTTTTTGTGAGAGAAGAGTCTTAGATGCCCGGACTCTTTCTAACGCATTCAATACCCACCTTCTCATAGATTTTTGAATTTACAAAGACAGTGATTCGGGTCCGCACGTTCAAAGAGACTTCCCTAAGTAAAAGACCTTGGAAAGTAGATCAGAATGCCTAGAAAAATGTCATGCTAGTCACATTTACGACCTTATTAATCCCAGTTTAGACGCTTGCGACTTTACCTCAGAACTCCGATTCCTCAGGACCAGAGGTAGGAAGGAACACAAAACTTCTAAAATTTGCAAGACCTACCTACTACGCCGCGTGTCGTGAACGGTCTAGACGGCCTATCTCTTCTTGGAGCATTGGCATCACTTGTTTCGAAAACAGTTCTTGAGTCTTCATAGCTCTCCAGAGATCAATACCTCCGTAATAGCTCATGATAATAAGCTCCTGAAAGCTGAAATCTTTCCATAAATTTAAAAGTTGCTGCCCTACTTTTTCCGGAGTACCAACAAGTACAATTTCGGCCTCCAGGAGCTGTTCGTATGTCAAATTTCTGAGATTTGGGAATTCCTCTGCAGCATAAAAAGCATAACCTGCGTCAATCAAACGTTGCTTTTCTTCGGGAGAGGTCCGGCCTAAAGAGTCCATTGGCGAGACATTGAAGGTAATAAAATTTTCAACCGCTTCTTTTGCATCGCGAATAGCTCGATCCTCGTCCTCGTCAAGATAGATCGCCTTGATATAACCTAAAGTCGGATCGGTCCCTGCAGTTTTACAGGCATCAAGGTAAAAGTCCGCCGGCTCCTTGAATACGACCGAAGGTGCAGGACCACCGACGCACACTCCCCATCCTTCCTCAGCCGCTCTCCCAAACCATTTCATGCTTGTCCCCACTTGAAAAATTTTTGGATAAGGCTTTTGAATAGGTTTGGGGACTACCGATAAA
>DKAI01000111.1 GCA_002450755.1 Deltaproteobacteria bacterium UBA6930 | reverse complement strand
AAGATGATTGTGACCTGAAGATCCAGACCGGCAAGTGCGGAACGAGCCTTACAATAAGCTAGCATCACTCCAGTTTAAACAATTTCCAAGAGGAAAATACTATGTATCAAGACATACTCTACGAAGCAAACGACCCTTTAGCGACTATAACGCTCAACCGACCAGATCAGCTAAACGCATACACACCCCGTATGGGAGACGAAATTAAGCACGCCATCGAAAAGGCGGAGAGAGATCCTGATATCGTTACGATCATTATTACCGGCGCTGGTCGTGGCTTCTGCGCAGGAGCGGACCTCGGAATACTTAAAAAGGCTACCGAGGGCAACGGTTTCTTCAAAAGTGAAAGGCTCGAATCCGACCCCGGAGACTCCACTATGGAGGGCTTCAGAGCTCCTTTAGCGTACATGCATTCTGTCCAAAAGCCGATCATTGCGGTAATTAACGGTCCCATTGCCGGGATCGGACTTGCGCTTGCTCTTTTCTGCGATGTGCGCTTCGCATCGGATAAGTCTGTCTTTACAACAGCCTTTGCTCAGAGGGGATTAATTGCAGAGTGGGGATTAGCATGGACTCTGCCACGCTTAGTGGGCCAAGCGACAGCTATCGACCTTATTCTATCAGCACGAAAGGTATTACCCGAAGAAGCAGCTGCAATTGGACTCGTAAACCGAGTTCTTCCAGCAGACGAGCTCGAGAACTTTTCCCGGTCTTACGCACTAGATCTCAGCAATAACTGCTCACCTACCTCTCTAAAAATCATGAAGAGGCAAATTTATATGGGATTACACCAACAACTTGATGAAGCTATGGACGACGCCTTTCGACTAATGAACGAAAGTATGACCAGACCTGATTTCAAAGAAGGCGTCAAATCCTTCCTCGAAAAAAGGCCTCCGAAATTCCCTCGAGTTGGCGAGGCAAACTAGGACTCCGAGCCAAAGGCTTTCCTAAACTCTTCCGAATGAGATGCGATTCCACCCATATCACCATCCGTCTCGGAAGAATCCCCTAGAAAAGCAACTCGCGAGTAACCTCGGAACTGCGTCTTAACCATATGGAGAGCTAGCTCACTCTTTTCGCCTATACGCTTCACCCATCGTTCGATTTCCTCATCGAGATCTTCCTCGGAAACTACACAATTTATTGCACCAGCTTCAAGAGCTTCCTGAGTGGATATTTTATTGCACATTACAATCCACTCCTTGGCCTTGAGTGGACCAACTTCGTAGATGAGACGAGGGGTAGCTCCCCAGTTCAAAGGCACACCTAAATCAACTTCTGGTATGTGAAATTGCGTTTCTCTCGACGCTATTCGAAAGTCACATGCTAACGCCAAGCAAAATCCCCCACCAATTGCATGCCCTTGAACCCGAGCAATTGTTATAGCCTCGAGGTCTGTAATCGCCTGCATTGCCCTTCGACCTATTTGAGAAGCGTAGCGTTTTGCTCTTCCACTCTTAGCATCTCTAAATCGAGAGGGTCCTTCACGTCTATCAGCGCCCGATGAAAACGCACGCCCTCTCCCACCTAGTACGACCACTCGAACCTCCAGATCACTTTGGAGAGCATGAAATACGTCACCAATTTCGTCTAAGATGTTGTCATTCAAAGCATTAAGACACTCCGGACGATTCATCCACACATTTACTACTGCTCCTGTTCGCTCCACATCAATAAACTGATATGACATCAAGTTCCCCTTCTAAATTTATTGGATCATAAAATTTTACGAATATCTTCCTCACTCCTGATAAAGAAAAATTTGAGTAATCTCTGACGGAGCTCCCAGTCGAATTGCTGGCCCCCAATAACCGGTCCCTCTACTAACATAAAGAGTGGATTCCTTTTTCCTATAAAGACCTGAAACATAAGGTGTAGTCGCTCGCACAGCCATATGAAATGGCCACACTTGTCCACCATGTGTGTGCCCCGATAGTTGCAAATCAATTCCCAGAGCCGCACTTTCTTCAAATACGACAGGGTTATGAGACAGCAACACCATAGGAGTCTTTCTTGACCACCCCTCAATCGCTGCACCAAGGTCACAAGTTGAGCCTTTCCCCCAATCTCCCCGATAATCGTCCACTCCGGCTAAACAAAAAAGTTCGCTCCCAGGCTCAACTCGAGCATTTCGCAAGACTGTAATTCCAAGAGTCGAAAGATAATCGCACCATTCATCAGCTCCTGAATAATGGTCATGGTTGCCTGTGACAAAGAACGTCCCGTATTTAGACTTAAAATTGCCAAGAGGACTTGCCAACTCAGCCAGTTCCTCCAAAGGCCCGTCGACCATATCACCCGTCAGTACAATAAGATCAGCGTTTAAAGAATTCACTTTCCTTATTAATTCGTTAGGTAAGCGTTTTCGAGTTCTATCGGAAAGATGTAAATCAGAGATTTGAACAATAGAAAACCCATTGTGTTCAGATGGCCAACGCGGCAATCGAATCTTCACCGCTCGAACTCGTGCCAGCATCCGAGCTTGCATTAATCCGTAACCAAACAATAGAACGAAGATAAATATTGCAGCAGTGGTTCGATGGGACAAAATGTTCTCCGCGAGGAGATCAAACTGACCTGCCAAAGCCGAGATCGCGTCTACTAAACATAAACTCGTCACCAGAACAAAAGATGCGCCAAGCCAAAAATATGCAGTTTCCCTTAAAAAATATGCTTTCGCGTTGAGCCCACGTGGAACAAAAGGCTGTATCAAGACAGTGCTCGCCAGGATTATCAAAAAGCCGGTCGCCAGTACTTGGCCCAAGCTCGATACAAAAACTTGAATTATTAGACGTGCGTAGATGTAGGCGTGCCCCAAAATAACTATGGAGCTGAAAATGATCAGAAATGTCCAAAGGTTACGATTTCTGCGAGTCAATGGTCACTTTCTCTATCAATTTAAAAAAAAATCAGACGAATTCATCGGCTTGGAGCAAGTTTAGCGGTAAGTTGCCCCGATCATGCAAACCGACCTCCTTCTAGCTGCTAAAATTGCAGAGGCAGCCGCGAATGCCGCACGCCCTGAGATTTTATCTCGGTTCCGGAATGTGAGGTCGCAAAGCAAGGACGATGGTTCCCCTGTGACCGAAGCCGACATTGCTGCGGAAAAAACAATCCGGAGCATTCTCACAGAAGCCTTCCCCGACATTCCCATTAAGGGCGAAGAGCTCGGAGGAGACACCACGGGAAGTCGTTACTGGATTGTCGATCCTATCGATGGAACTTTGTCATTTACACGTGGAATCCCTCTCTTTGGTACCCTAATTGCCCTAGTTGAAGAAGGGGAAACTCAAGTCGGTCTCATCGACCTGCCTGCGCTTGATGAGCGACTTCTTGCTACCCGAGGCGGGGGTACCACAATGAACGGTAGCCCTGTCCAAGTGTCGCAAGAGAAACAACTGGAAAATGCGATTATTTCATGTAGCGACAACTACTGCTTCGACCTTTGGCAGGCACGCTCCATGCTAAATCGATTGGTTGAGTCCGTTCCTAAGCTTCGTGCTTACACGGATGCTTTTGGCCATACTCAAACGATCTGCGGCAGAATTGACGCTATGGTCGACTTCGCCCTAAAAGACTGGGATATCGCACCCACCCGACTTCTTGTTGAGGAAGCCGGTGGACGATGCCATCAAATCGATAGATCCGATCGTTACGACTATGGCTTTGGCCTTATCTTCGGGAGCCCGCCTTTGGTAGAGATACTAGTCGATTGGTTCCAAGAGCTTCAGATCTAGAACTGTTTTCACTCTCCGAAAGCAGAGAAACAGCGAATATTCGACCGATCAACTCGCATAACTTTGTTGAATCTCGCTATCTTGGCATGTTCTAGGTTTGGGTTGACCTGAACCAGATGAAAGACAAACTATTCCAGAATTCCGAAACCTCGATTGAGTTTTCCGCTCATCTACTCCAGTACGGATTTCTAGAAACGACGAAAGGATGGCCAAAATAGTGGAGTCAGTCACCGATCTCTCGTTGGACGAACTCGGAAGCCTAGTTACCAGCTCCAATAATCTAATTGCCAGAGTGTTGGAAAAAACCCGTGCACTAACAGGAGGTCCGGAGGGGATTGACCAGCACCAAGTCGTGGTAGAAAGAGCGGCCTATGCTGCCACTGAAGCTCGGGCAGCGAGCGAGCTTCTCTCCATAGCAGCTCTCGATTCCAGGTCGAAGAAGGTAGCAACCGCTGGAATTGGCGAAGTCGTAACTCGGATGAGACACCGAATCGACGCGATACTTCCAGATATAGGCTTAGACGAAGACGACTTAGAAAACGCCTTCAGTGCTTCCGAAAGAGCAATTCTGCGCCGAGCGTCCAGTGAAGATCTGGTTAGATCTGTTGGAGCTGAGACAATACAGGCTGGAGGGAGCATCCCGTGGCCTCTTGATGACATGATGGTTCAGATAAGAGACTCCGTACGAGAATTTGCCGAAGCTGAAATCGCACCGGAGGCCGAGCGAATACACAGAAACGACGACATCATTCCAGAGAAATTTATCCAATCCATGAGTGAATTAGGTTATTTCGGAATGAGCATCCCCGAAAAATTTGGCGGACACGATATGGGCATGCTGGCAATGATCCTAATTACAGAAGAGCTCTCTCGAGCCTCTTTAGCCGCTGCCGGGTCCTTAATTACCCGACCCGAAATTTTAAGTAAGGCTTTAATTAAAGGGGGCACGAAAGAACAACAGTCCCACTGGCTGCCACAAATTGCAGCCGGACAGCTCATGGTTGCGATCTCTGTTACCGAGCCAGATGTAGGGAGCGATGTGGCCTCTCTTAAGTGTCGAGCTACAAAGGCTGTGGTAGAGGGTGAATCAGGTTACGTCATAAACGGGCCTAAAGCGTGGTGCACATTCGCAGGGCGAGCGGATATTATTGCACTCCTAGCAAGGACAAACCCTGATCCGAAATTAAAAGCTAAAGGACTCTCATTATTTATCATCCCCAAGGACCGTTTCACCGGGCATAGTTTTGAGATGAACCAAGCGTCCGGCGGTCGTATCATTGGAAAGGCCGATGCGACCCCCGGCTACCGTGGCATGCATTCATTTACATTAAACTTCGAAAATTATTTCGTACCGGAGAACCACCTTGTTGGTGAAGAGGAAGGAGTCGGAAAGGGCTTCTATCTTCAAATGGCAGGATTTGCCGCGGGTCGTTTGCAAACGGGTGGCCGCGCGACAGGTCTCAGCCAAGCAGCGTTGGAAAAGACAGTTGAATACGTTGTCGATCGAACCCAGTTTGGGCAACCGATCAGCAATTTTCAGCTCACTCAATATCTTATCGGAAGAATGACTGCTCAACTTTCTGCAGCTAGAGCAATCACTTACGCAGCGGCAGAAGAAATGGAGCGAGATGAAAGAAAAGCTTCTCTCATCGCCGCGCAGGCAAAACTTTTGGCTTGTGACATAGCCGTTGATGTCTCTCAGCAGGGGCAATTACTACACGGTGGTTGGGGCTATGCGGAGGAGTACGCGATCAGTCGCTACGTAGCCGACTCTAACGTTCTTCCTATCTTCGAGGGAGTGAAGCCAATACTCGAATTAAAGGTAATTGCGAGAGCCTTGCTAGCTACTTAGGACTACATGAATATCCATACTAAAAAATCTCGAAAAGTTCTTGGAAAGCTTTCATCTGGTTACCGGCCGCCGACGAAGGAACGAGGATTGGAGCGTTAATTCCCGCGTCATAAAATGCTTCCAGACCTTCGCGCACTTCTGAAGGACTTCCAAAGAGGGTGCAGTCTGAAAGCCACCGCTTGGTCATAAATTCTCCAATCCTTTGCGGCTCGCCCCGAGTTATTGCTTCTTCAATTCCACTCATTTCCTCAACGTAACCTGCTTCCTTCCAAACATTTCTGTAGTTGGGCAACTGTACGTATCCAGACAAAGTTTTTCGGTTTACTGCCGCCGCAGCTTCACGGTCTGAGCTTATACAGGTAGGAATCATATTCCCGACGAAAAACTTCGGATCGGAACGCTTCTCGTCTGATAATGCTGAAAGAGATTTTTTTAAATTAGAGCGAGACACATTCGCATAGACAATACCGCTTGCTATCTCCCCTCCGAGGGCGACCATCTTCTTTCTGAGGGCTGCAAGAACAATTGGTGGCTGATCTCCTGTACGCGCAACCCCTTTCCACTCATCAACGAAGGTTCGGATATCACTAAGAGGTTTACCGGTAGATAGCCCTAGACGATCCGTCACGGGTCGATGACTCACTCCTATTCCGAATCGAAACCTTCCGCCTGAAAGTTCATGGATTAAGGCAGTCGTTAGGGCGTAGTCCGATGGATGCCGGGTGTAAATATTTACGACTGCGGTACCAAAATAAATTGTATTAGTGGCTTCCGCTATCGCCTGACAGAGGCCTAGACCGTCTCCAAAGCTCGCACAATAAATACCCGAGAAGCCTTTCTTTTCGATCTCAGTAGCAAGTTCTAGCGTCCTGGCTCTTCGTCCAGGCACAGCAGCTAGGGCAAGGGCAGGCTTTCGCGTTGTCATCCATATCTCCCTGTTGGATTCTAATTCTTACCAAAATCTCTGAATTTCTTGAAGTACTACGCTAACGACCCGACAGAGCTTTCTGTACTCGTCTTTTTAGTCGGCGAGCCTTAGACGGGAGTTTCGTCTCATCGCTAGAAAGCAAAAATGAATCCAAACCGCCTTTCTTTTGTACGGTTCGAATGGTTCTTGTCGTGACCCGTAGAGGAATCGTGCGTCCAAGAGCATCACTGAGAAAGCTGACATTTTGCAAATTAGGGTCGAACCTGCGAGGAGTAACGCGGTTTGAGTGAGCCACGTTGCGCCCCGCTCGACCGCGAGTACCCGTCAATTCGCATTCCTTAGGCATTCTTAGCCTCTTTTCTTTCCATAACGCTTTCGGAAACGATCCACTCGCCCGTCGGTATCCACCTCTCTCATCTGTCCTGTCCAGAAAGGATGACTCGCGGAAGAAATTTCTAGCTTGACCACAGGCAGAGTCTTCCCATCTACCTCTTTCATATCTTCTGAATTCATAGTGGATCTGCAGACCCACTCCTCACCGGTAGCAGAATCAATGAACAAAACTTCTCGATACTCCGGGTGAATTTCGGCCTTCATCTTTGCTTACCAGCTCGACTTCCTGACCCCAGGCAGTTCACCCTTCAGAGCCATTTCACGCAACATGATTCGAGAAATCCCAAATTTTCTATACACGGCCTTCGACCGCCCTGTAACTCTACATCGGCGATTTTTCCTCGCTGGAGACGAGTTTCGAGGAAGTTTTTCCAATTCGGCGAGAGCAGCCATTTTCTCGTCCAAATCGGTTCCAAGGCTCTTAAGAGTCGTCCTCAATGCGGCTCTTTTATCAGCAAACCTCTCGATCAACTTTTCTCGACGCTTGTCACGCAACCACTGAGACTTTTTGGGCATTGCCTATTCTCTGCTCCTATAGATCCACTTGGACAGGGCCTCGGAATGTATCGGGCACGCCCCAATTATGCAATTCATAAAAGGAAAGCCCTGTCTTTACCCGTGGGGATATCGGTGAAGCCGCTAGGAGTTTATTCCTAAATCTAGCGCTAGCGCGAAATAGGTTATTTCAACTCCCAGGCCGTTGGGCAGTGCTGGGCCTCAGCATGCACCAAACCGCAGTATCAAAGAAATTTAACTCTCTAATCACTTGAAACCCTCGTCTTCTATAAAACTCCACACCTTCTTCCGTGTCAGTCTCGAGATACGCCTCTCCCCCTTCCTGGTCCACAAGGTCGAGCCATGACGCCAGCAAAAAGCCTCCTAATCCCCTTTGCTGGGTATCAAGATCCACACCGAGCATCGCTAAGTACCAATGAGGTAAGAATGGATGCGAACCTTCGAGAGTATGAAAAACCTGCGACCACCGTTTTGTCGCTCGCCATCCTTGAGAACGGATTACTCGCCAGTACTGCAAAAGCCCTGGGGGTGGGAGAGGAAAATGTCCTGGCTCAATTCCCATGAGGATCCCCTTAGGACAACCATCGTCTTGCTTCACCTGCAACAGGGTTGTTCGGTTAAATGCCAAAGACAAACTGACTTCCACGCTCGGAAAGATTGCCGCCTCACGTTGTTCTGGTGAACCTCCCATCACGGCAATAGTTAATGGGCTGTCTCTAAACGAGCGAGCAAGAACTCCACCGGCCTGAAAGAAGCCACTAGGTTTTAATGAACAAATCCTCACAGATTGTCCTTAGCCAGTAAATCAGGGGAGAGCGTACGCGCACCCAAGAAAAAATGGGTACCCGCCAGGAGTAGCATAAGAGCCTGAACGAATATGAGTGAATATCTAATCGCCTCCACGCCGAACCGCGGATTCAGGGCATCGTTAAGAGCACCTACTACTAAAGGGCCAAGACCCAGCCCAACAAGGTTGATTACAAATATTAATATTGCAGCCGTCATTGCCCGCATTCTGAGGCTTGAGAGGTTCGCGGCAACAGCAAAGGACGGTCCTAAGTACATCGCTGAGAAGACCAGGGACGGAGCGGCACAAATGAGACCCAAATTCACGTCGTCCAGAGCGTAGAACGCAACAGCAAAGGGGATAGCTGCAAAAGATGCCATTCCGGGTAACCAAAGAGCAAATCTTGGGTCTCGTATTGAGAGTTTATCTGCCAGATACCCACCGAGGAAAGCACCCATGCCCCCGAAAAGGCCAGTTAGAATGCCAAGCCAGGTTCCTGCCTCCCCTGTACCCATGTCGTGAACCCTGTCGAGAAAAGCTGGGGTCCAGATTGCCGCGCCATAACCCGCGAAAGCTATATAGGACGTAGCAAGAGTCAAATGCCGAGCTGAGGAGAGTCCGGAGAGAAAACTTAAAACCGCTCTAATACTGGGCTGCTGCTGATCCGAAATTCTTTCGATCGATCCTCGAATAGGCTCACGAACTGTAAAGAAAACAAAAACTGCCAAAAGGAGTCCCGGCAAGCCGACGACCATAAACGCGGCTCGCCATCCGTAAAGCTCGTTAATCCAACCACCCAAGAAATATCCCAAAAAGATGCCGAGATGGATTCCCATCGAATAAATAGCAAGGGCGGTGGCGCGTTTTTCAGGAGGATAGTAATCAGAAATCATCGAATGCGCGGCAGGGCTCAAAGTAGCCTCGCCCACCCCTACTCCGATCCTCGCCGCAGCAAGATGAAAAAAATTCTTGGCTAGACCCGACAAGGCAGTCATTGCACTCCAAAGTGCCAACCCTATTACTATCAAATTTCGACGAGAACCTCGGTCTGCCCACCGAGCAATCGGAATACCTGCAATAGTATAAAACAACGCGAAGGTGATCCCTGTCAGGAAACCCATCCAGGTATCCGATACACCCAGCTCTTCCTTAATGGGCTGCACCAGTATCGAAAGTATCTGCCGATCGACGAAATTTGCAGCATAAACCAGGACCAGTACACCCAAAACGTATCGACGATAAAGGGGGCTAACTCGCTCTGATTTCATCCCAACTGTCGTAAGTTCTTCAAGAACAATTCCCGAATGATCCTTTTATGAAAGGCCAAGATTTCTACTGATTCGAGTATGGGGTTCGGAGGTGTCCGGATCAAAAACTGTGCCAGTAACTTGCTCAAAAGCAGCAATGTACCTCCGAGCCGCCTCGCAGCGCACCTCATCGGTTAGGGCAGGGGGGGATCCCACTCCTTTGTATCCCTGGTCTCCCAACCAACGTCTTACGTATTCCTTATCGAGAGACTTTGGATCCGTCCCTTCAGACATTGCTGCTTCGTAAGCGTCGCGATACCAATACCTCGAGGAATCGGGAGTGTGTATTTCATCAATGACTATCAGGTTTCCAGTTTGATCTAAGCCCAGTTCATATTTGGTATCTACTAAAATCAACCCTTGCTTCGTTGCCCAGTCAGTTCCAACCCTGAAGAGCTCCATAACTAGCGCTTCAGCCCTATCGAAAACATCTTCGCTTAGAACTCCCTTCGAAAGAATCTCGTCGCGAGAGGTCAACTCGTCATGTTCGCCCATAGGTGCTTTGGTCGTTGGCGTCAAAAGCGCCTCCGGCAAGGCCTCATGTCTCTTCATTCCTTCAGGAAGTCGATGCCCACAATAATCTCTTCCTCCATCGGAATAAGCAGTCCAAATCGAAGTCGAAGTTGAGCCCGTCAAATACCCACGAACTACGAATTCAACAGGGAGTGTTTGACATTCTCTAACGATCGAAACACTTGGGTCGGGCACGGATAAAAGATGATTATTGGCAACCGATCTTGTTTTATCAAACCAAAAGGCTGCCACCTGATTAAGCACCTGCCCTTTCAACGGAATAGTCCCAACCACTACATCGAAGCAACTGACTCGGTCAGTGACCACGATGGTCCTTTGATCACCCTTGATATAGCTATCTCTGACTTTTCCACCTTCACGTTTTCCCAGTTGCTCAAACCGCGTTTCGTCTAGAGTTTGATTGCAAAGTTCGGGAAGCAGGGTGTCAAGATCCGTCATAAAGTCTCCTCTTTGGTTTCTGGGATTTTTTCTTCTTTAAAGAGATCCTCAGTAGCTTGCCTCATCCGGATTAAATGAGACCGACCATCTTGAATTAAAACTTCTGCCGCATAACCTCGGCTATTGTAATTAGAGCCCATAACGAATCCGTAGGCTCCAGCACACTCTATGACAACATAGTCGCCTACACTAGCAGTTGGAAGTAATTCGGATCGCACAAAACCGCCCTCTTCTTGCGTAAAGATATCTCCTGATTCACAAAGTGGACCACCTACGACGACACTAGCTACCTCGCTTAGGCTCCTCCCATCAAAGGACGCTACCGACATAGGGTGGTAGGCTCCATATAGGATAGGACGAGCGAGATTATTAAATCCTGCGTCAATGAGGTAATAGAGGTTACTGCCCATTCTTTTGATGGCGCGTATTTCAGCAACAAGGTATCCAGCCTCGGCCACCAAGTAGCGACCTGGTTCTATCTCTAAACTAACAGGATGAGCAAATGCCTCTGTTAAACGATTCCGAGTCGCATTCCAAAGATTGTAATACTCCTCTATGTTTATTTCAGAGTCTCCTTGTTTGTAAGCCACAGGTAAACCACCACCAGCACTTATGCTAATGACCTGAGGGCCAGCTTGAAGTGCAAACGACTCAACCGCCCCGCACACCTCAGCAAGGTGTTGATAATCGGTACCTGATCCAATATGTACGTGAATGCCAGTCACTCTCAGGTTCTTGCGGGCCGCCCTTTCAAGACTATCCCCTAAGTCCTGAAACCAAATCCCATGTTTGCTTTGTTCTCCACCAGTATTCGTCTTCTGGCTATGGCCGTGTCCGAAACCAGGATTAATTCTTAGGGTTATGCAACCCTCCGAAACCCGGTCCCCGTACTGATCTATCATATCTGGAGAGCCACAATTTACGTGTATGTCATTTGCTAAAACTAGTTCAAGAGCTTCGGAGTCGAAAATATCGGCCGTGTAAACGATAGCCGGGGGGTCTCCTCCCGATTGGTAGCCCGCCGCTATTGCTCGCCTGATCTCCCCTGCGGAAACCGCGTCCACCAAAGCCCCTTTATGTCGCATAAAATCAACGACCGCCAAACTACTGTTTGCCTTCTGAGCATATCGAACTACGTCAAATGGCCTGAGGGACTCGATCTGTGTACCCATTGTTTTCGAGTCATAAATGTAAGTCGGAGTACCATAGGTCCTTGCGAGATCCCTAACCGACAATCCAGCAATTTCAAAGCGCGCGAGTGAAGTAGTCATTGCATCAGGTTACCCCAGGGGCTTACATCCTTGCGAGTCGTGGTACCACCGCAATATGGAAAAAACTTCAGGAGAAGCGTTTCGCGAGATGGCTACCCGATTAAATGCTGACCCAGCAGACGGGGCAGGACTTATTGAGGCCACACTGACCATGTCAGCCTTGTTTACGGGCTCTCTCAACATGGACAATACAGAGCAAATCTTAGAAGAATTAACGGAGATCGCCCGCGCCCATTTGACCAACGTAGACAACAATCGAGCCGCTGCGGAGGCACTGGTTCAGGCCCTTCACAAAGACGCCGGCTTCAAAGGCAATCGAAACGGCTATTACGATCCTAAAAATAGTTTCCTCGAAGAAGTTCTTATTCGACGAACTGGAATTCCTATAAGTTTGGCTGTTGTTTATGTCGAAGTGGCACGAAGGTTGAATCTCCCACTCACGGGAGTGAGTTTTCCAGGGCACTTTTTGACCCGATTCTGGGCTGAGGAATCACCCGCAGAGACGGTCTGGATAGACGCATTCGAGGGTCAGGTTCTCGAAAACTCGGAATGCGAGGCTCGATGGAAAGCCATCGTCCCCGGAATTCCTTTTTCCCCGGGTGGTATTGGCTCAGCGAATGTCCATGATTTCCTTTTGCGAATGTTAGGAAATCTAAAGCAGATCTACTTGAAAAGCCGAGACCCTGCCTTTTCGCTCGCCTGCTGCGATGCCCTTATCGAACTACAGCCGGACAATAAGTACGAATTGAGGGATAGGGGACTACTTTACGAACAGTTAGGACGGCCCAGCCTGGCACGACAGGATCTTGAGGAATTTTTGAGTTCCCATCCTGATGACGAAACCGCCGGACCCGTGAAAGCCCGACTCTCCGCGCTAATAGGCCAAAAAGAGCAGTTGAACTAAAAGATTTCTCCACGTTCGACACGAGCGTAAATTCAGATTCAATAATTTAACTCCACTAGATCTTTCCGGAGAGTCGCGAACCATCAGGAATTATAAGAGAATGATCGGTTGAAATATTTACCGCACCTTGACAGGACACGTTGCGACCAAAGCAAACATCGCCCCGGACAGAAAAGGAACTGCATTCAAGAAGTGAAGGGGGACCATAAGGAAATCTCTCGCGCAATTGTTTTACCGTGCCGAAAAAAATAGGGTCGAGATCTACCAGTGGGGGAGAGATTCTTTCGGGTCTAATGTTACCATTCGAATCTACACCAAAAGCATCCGACGAGACGTTCAAAAAATCATTCGTCGTTTTCACAGGAAGGAAGCGCTCTCTTTCAACCAGTATCGCTTCAGCGCGTTCGAATACTTGAATCGCGGAACCCATTGCTGATTCCAGCTGAAATACCAGAGGTGACTCCGGTTCATTAGAGTCAATATTCTTCTGATTACATATCATTGGTAACGGAAGACATCCTCCCCCGCGCTCTAGCGCTTTTTTAAGACTAGGAATATGTAACCATAAATTGTTGGTATTGAAATACCTGTGCCTCGTTGTGTCCTGGAACTTATCGAGGTCTACCGCAGAACATTGAGATAGCTCTCGTAGAATCCATTGACCGTCAACTGTCTTCGCAAGATGGCCTCCCTTACGATCTGACGCAGTCCTTTTGCAAACCTCCATTACGAATGGAATTTCAAATTTAGAAAGCCATCCAAGAATTGCCAAGTCTAATGTTGCGGAAAGGTTATCGATGTTCGATACGAAAAGGTAATCGATCTCGTGCTCGAATAGTTTTGAAAGAAGACCGCTTCTCTCTAAAGCTGGAAAAAGATCTCCATGACCCGGTGGACACCACTCTAACGATGGGTCTGTGTCCCAGGTGACCGGCGAGAAGTCATCGATCGAAATTCGAGGAACCCTACTCTGCAAAAACTCCAAGGGCAAATTTGGGACCGCAAGATTCGGATAGTCACTAAGTTTCTTCATCGAGTCTTCACTCGTACGGAAACTATTCATCAAAATGAAAGGAATCGGTGCATCAAACTTCTCCCGAAGGCTCAAAATTTGCTCAGCCGTGATATCTAAGAATGTTTTATCTTCTTTCAATCGCAAAAGTGATTTGGCCCCTTGGACTCCCATACTTGTCCCGAGTCCACCATTAAGTTTAAGAACTGCCGCATTCTTGATGACAGAGGCACCGTAGGAAATATATTCCTCAAGGCTCGCCTGGTCTCTGATCAAATCAATTTGATCAATATTCTCTTCATTAATTAAACCACGATCACCTTTTAAAAGACGTTCGTAATAATCCTTAAATATCTTACGGATAACCTGAGGAATATCTCCCTCTTTCATTTTAAGATCAAACTTTTTAAATTGATCAGTCATCACGGATTCTTAAAAAATTTTGTGAATACACGAACTATCGGTTCCACATCATGAGAAGACGCAAACTCCCGGCAAGAATGCATTGAGAGCATTGAGTTACCAACGTCTACTGTTCTTATTCCCAAACGTGCAGAAGTAATAGCTCCTATTGTCGATCCACAGGCGAGATCGTTTCGGGATGAAAAAGCCTGCGGCTGCACGCCTACCTCACGGCAAAGCTTCGAGAACATTGAGGCCGTCTCCGAATCCGTTGCGTAGGATTGATTAACATTCGTTTTTATCACGGGCCCCGATCCCAGAACAGGCCGATGGTTTCGATCGTGTTTATCGGGGTAATTAGGATGGACACCATGAGACATATCGGCCGAAATTGCGGTGGAACGAGCAAAACTTCTTGCAAAGTGTTGATGCGAACTCTTGGAAGTTGAGGATACTACTCGGCTCAATACATCCTCTAAAAATGTACTATCCGCACCTCGGGAGCTCACGCTACCGACTTCTTCATGATCAAAAAGCGCAACTACTCTGGTGAAACTTGACTCACCTTCAAGGCTTGATTCTATCAAAGAGGTCAAGCCGGCATGGCATGATGAGAGGTTGTCTAATCTTCCTGAGGAAATAAATTCGTTATTAGGACCAATAATCTCAGCCGGCTGCATGTCATAAGCCATCAGGTCATACGCATGAATTCTGCCCACCGATTTTAGAGACCTTTCTCCCTTCAGAATTTCTTCACCTACCAGGTCCGTTAATCTGGAACAATTCTCGAGTCCAAGGATTGGGAATAGATGTTTCTCTGGATTTAGCGAAAGACCCTTTTTATTAACGTCTCTTTCCAGATGAATAGCCAAGCTCGGAACGCGTAAAATCGGTCGCTTTACGTTTATCAGAGCATAAGTACTTTCTCCTTCTGCTTCAAAAAACACCCGACCTGCTAATGAAAGGTCACGATCTAGCCAGGTGTGCAAAAGCACACCTCCATAGGGCTCTATAGCCAATTGCGAATACCCGTCATTTTTTAACTCTGCATCCGGCCTAATCCGTAAGTTAGGGGAGTCCGTATGTGCTCCTATGATTCTAAAACCATTATCTTCAGGACCTGATGACCCTACTTGGAAAGCTATAATTGAAGAGTCTTGACGGGTTACGAAGAATCGATCTCCGGTCTCAATCTCCCAATAATCCTCTTCTTTGAGTTGCATAAAACCAGCATTCGTCAGTCTTCTCGAACATTCGGAAACCGCGTGAAAAGGCGTAGGAGATGAGTTTAAGAAAAGTATTAAATCTTCAGCTGTCTCTGTCATATCTTAATTCGTCTTCACTTATTCAACGTGCACTTCGGGAGCCTACCAAGAGGCTCCAGGGTGTGCCCTTGCTAGGGATTGCATTTCACTTAGGATCCGATCGAGATGTTCGGTATGTCTTCCTTCTCGGCCCCGAAGCATTTGAGTAGAAGTTCTCTTGGGGAATTGAAGAGTTGCTTCAAGAAGAGTTAACGCAACTTCCTCTTTCCAAACATTTTCAAAACAAGCTGTATTAGGGAGAAGCCCCTTCGAAAAGACCTTTTGATCTATCTCGTCTTGGGCGAAGAATTCATAACTCAGGGGGTAGAAAACAGAGACCGCCTCCTGGATGCGTTCATTACTCTCTTTGGTTCCATCCCCAAGTCGAACTACCCAACTTTTCGTGTGACGTTCATGATAGATAGCCTCTTTTAACGCGCTCCGTGCAAAAGAACTAAGGTCCTTGTCTATGCTCGATTGAAGAGAATTGAGCCAAAGCCGATTGAAAACATCAAAAAAATACTGCCGAAGAATCGTGCACGCAAAGTCGCCATTGGGCTGTTCCACTAAAATAACATTTCGGTACCCTCTAATCTCCCTGAAATAGATCAAGTCGTCCACGCTTCTTTTTTTTAAATCCGTCTTAATAGATTGCTCGAAAATAACCTTTGCCTGGCCAAGAAGGTCAAGTGCGACATTCGATAGGGCAATGTCCTCTTCAAGAGTAGGTCCGTGGCCACACCATTCAGAAAGTCGATGACCGAGCACGAGACGATCGTCAGCATGCCTCAGAAGTGCTTGAAAACGCAGTTCTTCCCAGACCACCTTCTAGGCGTCCTTGAGTGTTCGGGGCACTTTATAGTAATTCGGATATCGAAAACTCTTAGCGTCTTTAGGGTCAAAGAAAGAAGGAGCATCTGCTGGTGTACTTGCGACAATGCTTTCGGAGAGGACTACCCAAATACTAATTGGAGATCCCCTGCGTGCATAGACATCTCTTGCTGCCTGAAGGGCTTCTTCAGAACCGCTCGCTCGCAAGCTTCCTACGTGAACATGTCCACTATTGTTTTTTTCCTGAAGAAAGACTTCCCACAGCGAGTCGACGACTTTGCCTGAGGTCATAAACTTTCCCTCTCCAAAGCCTTTTTTTTGCGACATTTTTCCTCGTAGGCTCGAGCGGCCTCTCGAACCCAAGCCCCCCCAAAATGAGACTCCCTACGAGATTCGATTCGTTCCCGATTGCACGGACCTTCCCCTTCGAGGATAGACCTGAATTCATCCCAATTAATTGGACCACTTATCCAGTGTCCTGTTTTGCTATCCCGAACCAGTTCTGGATCAGGTATCTGGAGATCAAGCGCCTCGGCTTGAGGAACGGCTAAATCAACAAACCATTGCCTCAACTCGTCGTTGCTCTTCATTTTTACTTTCCACCCGATTAGCTCAGAGGAGTGTGGAGATTCTTCATCGGGTGGCCCAAACATCATTAGAGTCGGCCACCACCAACGGTCTAATGCGTCCTGAGCCATTGCCCTCTGTGCACTTGTACCTGCAGAAAGGACCGCCATGATCTCCATCCCTTGACGTTTATGAAAATTCTCTTCCTTGCAAATTTGGATCATAGCGCGAGCATACGGACCATAAGAACATTTCGTAAGCATCGTCTGATTCACCATCGCCGCCTGATCTACAAGCCAACCAATGACACCCACATCACCCCAAGTTACGCTCGGATAATTAAAAATACTTGAGTAGCGGGCATCTCCCCCAAGCAATCGATTAATTAAATCCTCACGTTCAGCACCTAAGGTTTCAGCGGCACCGTATAGGTACAAACCATGGCCCGCCTCATCTTGAACTTTTGCAAGAAGCGATATCTTCCTTCGTAGGGAAGGTGCCCGAGTTATCCAGTTCCCTTCCGGCAACATTCCAACGACCTCTGAATGAGCATGTTGAGAAATCATGCGCACCAATTGCCTCCGATAACGAGACGGCATCCAGTCATTAGGTTCGATCTTTTCATCTCGGGCAATGCGCCCTTCAAAGTCAAATTGACGAGAGGCTTCAGTCATCTTTCAAACCTGCTTAACAAAACCTCGTAATAGCCATGCATCGCCTGGATTTTTCTACAGCCGACCGGAGGCACAGTAAACGGAGCGAAAAGATAGTTTTGGATAATCCTCAAAAAATCTCGGATACATTAATTTACTCTCCTGTCGGAAAGGAGACTTCGGTTCCACCAATACCGCAGTAACCCATCGGATTCTTATCAAGGTATTGCTGATGGTAGTCCTCTGCGTAATAAAATTCTTTTGCCTCAACAATTTCAGTCGTTACCGCACCGTATCCTGCTTGTGACAAGACCTTCTGATACTCCTCGTGACTAATTTTTGCCTGATCTCTCTGATCCTTACTAAAAGTATAGATTCCAGACCTGTATTGGGTGCCAATGTCATTTCCTTGCCTCATACCTTGGGTCGGGTCATGACTCTCCCAAAATAAAGCTAGGAGTTGTGCGTATGTGATTATTGAAGGGTCAAACACGACCAAAACTACTTCATTATGTCCCGTGAGACCCGAGCAAACTTCTTCGTAGGTTGGATTTTCTGTCACGCCCGCGGAATAACCGACCGCTGTGGTCCACACTCCTTCCATTTGCCAAAATTTTCGCTCGGCGCCCCAAAAACAACCCAATCCAAAGACTGCCTCTTCCATACCATCAGGAAACGGGGGCATCACCGGTTTTCCTAAGACTGTATGGTGGTTTGAAATCGAGATCGCCGTATCCCTTCCTGGAAGAGCTTCATCAGCATCGGGAATAGTGAGCTTCTTTTGCATGAAAGACATTATTGTTCCCTCCTAGATCGATTTATCTCTCCAACGTGAGCCTCATAATACCAGGTCAACAACCTATTCATGTGGCGAGAAATAACACTCGATCTATGAATTCCGTAAGGATAGGCTGCACCTGGCCTCGATGGCTACGATTCGGAAAATGCGATCCCCCATCAATAACATAAAATTCCGAGTCGCTGACAGTTTCCGCGACCTCTCTAGACATTGCGACCGTAGGGTAGTGGTCTTCAGAGCCCGAAATCACAAGAGTCGGGCAATTGATATCGCTGCAGTGATCAACCCAATTGGGCCTGGAGTAAGTCTCATCCAAGAGGGCGAGTAGGGACGACTCTGTGTGATATCGCAGGCCTCGGGTCGCCCGGGCTAACCGCTCAGGGTCTTTAGCCAACTTTTCGGCAGCCCTTTGACCCATGCGAAGTCGAACATTTTCTGTATAAAACTCGCCAAATCGACCTTCCGCCACTATGTGCCGTTTTTTTGCCCACCACTCGCGGTCTTCTGGGGTCGGCTCAAAAGGAGGTCCACTTATTGAAATTACGCCCGTAACCCTCTCAGGGAAGTGAGCGGCTACGTATAGAGATAAGGCGCCCCCCATACTCGCGCCTCCAAACAGGGCCTTCTCGACTCCCAAAAAATCTAACCAGCCAATTAAATCGTTGGCCTTGCACGCATACGTGTAGTGTTTAGGTTCGACAAACTTTGACGACTGTCCATGCCCTCTGGCATCAGGATATAGTGCACGCACTTTACTCCAGTACGGCTCAATATCGGCTACCGCATGACTTGACTCTTCTACCGATCCCCCGTGAATCCATACTATGGGGGGTCCCGCAGGGTCCCCCTCCTCGATCCAGTAAACTTCGACATCATTGGATATTTCACACTTCGGCATAGGCTCTCTGTTATATCTAAGAAGGACTCAGCTCGTTTTGGACTCGGTACTTAGAACTCCAGATTCCTCAAGAGTTTTAATCTTTTCCTCACTAAAGCCGAGCAAATGTTCCAGTACATCCCGATTATGTTCTCCTAGAAATGGTGCTTCGAGCTCTAGAGGTTCGGGAAACTCAGAAAATCTAAGAGGGCACCCAGGAACTTGAAAATCCGGGAGGACTCGATCGGAGATGGTACGAATCGTTCCTCTTTCAACTAGGTGGGGGTGGTCCATTGCCTCTGTTATTGAAAGGACTGGTGCAACTGGAATCCGACCCTCCATAAGGGCAGCAATGGCCGCATCGTCATCCGGCATACTTCGAATCCAAGACTCGATCTCTTCAACCAATTCCTCGACGTTGTCAACTCGAGCAGCATTATCAATAAAACGTTGGTCTTTAATCAGCTCCTCCTTATTTATAACCCTGCAAAAATCAGGCCATTGATGCTCTAAGGCCACGATAAACATGTAGCGCTTTTTTCCTCTAAAGATCCCGGTCGGTGCGAGTGTAAAATGCATACGACCGTTACGAGTGGGAACTAAAGCCCGTTCAGAAAGACTAACAATTTGCGGACTTAGATCATGGTGATGGAAATAGCAATCCAGGATTGATATATCTAGGTATTGACCCTTTCCGCTCCTCTCTCGATACAATAGAGAGGCGTTAATCGCTCCGAAGGCATGAGCACCTGTCAGTGTGTCTCCTAAACTAAACATCGGATAACAGGGTGGTCCGTCCTTCTCACCGATCAAATCTGTAATTCCGGCAAAGGCCTGTCCAATAGGATCGTAACCGACAAGTTTTGACAGCGGCCCGGTCTGACCAAACGTGCTTACCGAACACATAACAACACGAGGGTTAATTTTCCGGACCTCTTCCCACCCTATTCCTAGTCTCGACATTGTGCCAGGAGAAAAATTTTCTATAAGTACGTCCACTTTAGGTAATAGCCTTTTTATAATCTCCAGACCTTCAGAACTGCGAAGATTAATAGATATACTCTTCTTCCCTCGATTCTGTTGAACAAAATATCCGCTACGGCCGTTCTTGGAAAAAGGCATATTACGTGTAGCATCGCCACTTGGAGATTCGACTTTGATGATGTCTGCCCCAAGTTCAGCCATTAACCTCGTACAGGCGGGCCCAGCGAGAAAATGAGTGAAGTCCAAAACTGTGTATCCAGAAAGAAGATGTTTCATCTGCGATTCTCCAAGTTGCGTGAATCCTAGGACATTTGCAGCACAGAAAAATCGGGAAATTTTGATATTAACTGGAAAGGAGATTAGAAATGTCGAACCAGCAATCCAATCTACGCTTTGGTCTTTGGTATGCCTTTAGAAACCCAAAAACCTGGAAGAAACCCTTTCACGACCTATACGAGGAGGTTTTTCAACAAATTTCATGGGCAGAATCGATAGGTTACGACGATGTTTGGCTAACCGAACACCATTTTTGCGAGGACGGTCACGCCCCCTCGATTCTCCCCATCGCGGCTGCCATCGCTGCTCGCACTAAGAAAATCCGGATCGGCACGGCTGTCTTACTCTTGCCTCTCCATAACCCTGTTCGCGTAGCGGAAGACGGTGCAACGGTGGACATAATTTCAAATGGGCGATTCGAACTTGGGGTAGGTGTCGGATACCGACCCCAGGAGTTCCCTGCTCTCGGGGCTAGTCGAAGCGAACGAGCGAGCAGGACGAACGAAGGACTCGAGATTATTCGTCGCTTGTGGGAAGGCGAAACGTTGAGCTTTTCCGGTACCCACTACCAGTTCGCGGATATCAAACTTGAACCAATGCCAGTCCAGCACAGACCTCCAATTTGGGTAGGCGGTTTTTCCCCCGCCACAGTGCGCAGAGCTGCGAAATTAGGCGATGGATACTTAGGAACTGCTGACGATGGAACTCTTAGTAACTTGTATAAAGAGGAGTTAAGGAACCTAGGAAAAGATCCACACCAAGGGAGGCTCGCAGGGGGACACTTCTGGTTAATTGCGTCTCATGATCCAGAAAAAACATGGGCTGAGCTAGCTCCCCATGTTCTCTATCAAATGCAGGTTTACAACCAGTGGCTAAAAGAATCGGGACAGGATCTTTTTCCTCAATTAAAAGACGAGCAAGATTTACGTAAGTCCAACATTCTTCAAGTAGTAACGCCAGGAGAGGCCATAAAGATTATTGAAGATTATCTTCAATTGTGTCCCCTGGAACGCTATTACAGTTGGACAATTCCGCCCGGGGTATCCACTGAAAGAATGAATCCTTACCTAGAGATCTTTGCAAACGAAGTGATTCCGCACTTCAAAAAAACTAACTAGTCATCGGGGGATTTTAAATTCAATCAGAAACTTCGAGATTAAAAAACTATTTAGTAGGTATCTTTGCTGAATAAAACTCCTCGTTCGAAGAGAGCCTCGACTTCGTCAGTGTCCAACCCTAGTTTCTCGCTAAGAATTTCGGAGTTGTGCTCACCAAGCGTAGGGGCCACAATATCGGGAAGTTGAGGCTGCGCGCCGAATTTCCACGGAAAACCTGGTATCGGAATCTTACCGAGGAGTGGATCATCAACCCATCTTACCATTTCTCGAGCCTTAAAATTTGGATGATCATGTGCGTCAAGAGGACTCAATACAGGGCTGGCAGGTACACGATGCGTTTCAAACCGATCTAGAATCTCTTCATCGGTTTTAAAAGTTCTCATCCAATCTTCTATGATCTCTGCCAACTGAAGCCTATTTTCGGCACGCTCCTTCATGTTTTCGAACCTCGGATCCGTCATGAGATCTAAGCGTCCAAGACACTCGCAGACATTCTTCCACTGGAGGTCAAGTGCCAATACAACGATATATCCCTCAGGACTTTTGAAAGTTCCCGCAGGAGTAAGAAGTTGATGGTGCGCACCATAACGCTTCGGTACAAATTCTCCTTCAGTGAGGAAGTTGGCCTCGAGAGCATTATCATGGAAGTGAAAAAGACAATCCGTCATGGATAAATCAATGTATTGACCCTCACCCGTACGTTCTCTGTGGTACAGCGCATATCCGAGCGAGCAGAAGCCATGGACAGCTGCATTGGAATCACCCAAGGCGCTCCATACCATCGCAGGCGGACGATCCGGTTCACCTGCCATGTGCATGATTCCCGAAGCAGCTTGAGCGATGTAGTCATATCCAGGTTTTTTATTCCAGGGAGTGTCGCGGCCAAAAACAGACACTGATAAGTAAATCAGATCTGGATTCGTTTTTCGAAGAGACTCGTAGTCGAGACCTCGCTTTTTGAGAATTTCCGCCCTACCAAAATTCTCGGCCACTATATCTACGTCTTTTGCAAGATCCTTGATGATCTCTAACGCCTCGGGTTTGTTCCAGTCCAAACACAGGCTTTTCTTGCCTCGATTATGTTGGACGAAAAAACCACTACGTTCGTCTTTGACCGCGGGAAGAAGTCGACCAGGATCTCCAATCGGTGAAATTTCTACCTTTACTATGTCAGCCCCTAGCTCGGCCATCATTCGGGTCACACCGGCACCCGCTAAATACTGGGTCAGGTCAAGAACCTTACAACCGTCAAGGATTTTTTTACCATGATCACTCTTCTTCATCAGAAATCTCCTCTCCAACGAACGATTAAGTTAAACAATACATCCCGCTTAAAAACTTAAGATTTGGCTGGTCAGATTTTTGGAGACACCGAACTAATCGAACGTCAACACTGTCCGAGTAACTTCGCCTGCCTCCATTGCCCGAAACGCTTCTCCAATTTTTTCGAGGGGTTCGTGTCTACTGACCATCGAATCCAAGTCAAGACGACCCTGTTTATAAAGATCTAAATACCGTGGAGCATCGTGAGTAAATCTATTGGAACCCATCATGCATCCTATGATGCGTTTTTCCAAGAAAAAGTGACCGGGGTTAACATCCAGTCGTTGGCCAACAGGAATCGCACCCACCAGAACAGCCGTGCCCGCCGGAGCTAGACAATAGAACGCTTGCTCTATTAATGACGGAAGGCCGACGGCATCAAACGAAAACTCTGCACCCCCACCAGTCATTTTGCGAATTGTTTTGACCGAATCTGCCGAGGACGGATTTATTGTATCTGTAGCGCCGAACTGGACGGCGGTTTCAAGCTTATTATCAAGCAGGTCAACCGCAATTATCTGACGCGCTCCGGCAATTCGAGCGCCTTGAATGATCGAGATTCCTACCCCTCCTGCACCAAACACTACGACTGAAGATCCAGGAGTTACCTTTGCGGTATTTAGAGCCGCACCCACGCCTGTAGTAACTGCACATCCGACAAGGGCGGCACGATCCAAAGGAATTTCCGGATCTATCTTCACAACCGCACGTTCATGTAAAAGCATGGCCTCGGCGAAGGCCGCCAGATCAGCGAATTGGTGGATTTGAGATCCGCCCTGGGAGATTCGCGGTGCCTCCTCATCAGTTCGCTGACAGGCACCTCTATCGGTACACAGGTGTGGCCGGCCATGCAAACATTGGGTACATGCACCGCAATATAATGAAGTACATGCAATTACATGATCACCAGGGGAGACATGTCTAACCCTAGAACCAACAGCCTGAACGATACCTGCCGGCTCGTGACCAAAAATCGCCGGACGAGGAGACGGGATCGACCCTTCAAGAGCATGAAGATCGCTGTGACAAACACCACATGCAACTGTTTTTACCAAAACCTCATTGGGTCCTGGCTCAGCAACCTCGACGTCTTCAATTGTGAGCGGTTTGTTTTTTTCTCGATATATCGCGGCTTTGATTTTCACTTCTTCCCCTTTAATGCAGGTCCGTCACCTACTGCACAATGAACTTAAAATCCAATCTAGTCGATGCAGATCGCACTGATCTGTCTGTTACTTTACTTCGCTTCCCTACCTACCAGCAAGTTGATTAAATTCTAGACTAACTTGAACACGGGAAGGTAACTATCCATCCGCCTTTCAAAGGCCACAGCCACTCTTTTGCCAATAGCCACATCAGACTCCTTATGGTCCACGATATAAGTCATTAGTTGCGGTCCCTCATCGAGAGCAACTATCGCGATGGTGTAGGGAGCATCGGGTGCAAATGCGCCGACGGCCCGACGCACTACTGTGAATGTCTTGATCTCCCCAAGTCCCGAACTGCTCACCCACGTCAGTCGATCGGAGTGGCATTCTTGGCAGACGAGTGTCGGAAAAAACACATGAGAACTGCAATCTTCGCATTTCTGGATTCGCAGTATCCCTTGACTGCAACCATCCCAGAACTCCTTTGTATCTGGTGTAGGCATAGGAACAGGCTTTTGGGGTAAAGAAGTCATATCGTTTCCTCCCCACCGAGTAGTAATGTCCCATGGCTAGAAAGAATCCCTCCTTGAAGGTGCGCTAAACCGACCGATGCATCTTTCACTTGTCTTTCACCACACTCGTTACGCAGCTGTTTCACAAGCTCTGTAACATGAAACATCGAGCCGGGGTTTCCTGGATGACAATGTGACAAGAGCCCTCCGTGAGTATTGACAGGTATCTTTCCTCCCAGATCGATTGATCCGTCTTCTACAAACTGCCCTGATTCTCCCTTTGGGCAGAAACCAAGATCTTCGAGCTCGATCAAAACGACAGGTGTAAAACAATCGTAAAGGGACGCAACATCAACGTCTTCGGGAGTCATTTTACTCATTTTGAAAGCCGACTCTCCTGATTCGACTGCTCCACTCTCGGTAAAAGACCGAGCCTGGCTGATGTGTTCATTTCGGTGTCCTTCCCCGAAACCCAATAGATAAATAGGCTTCTTGGGGCGGTCCTTCGCCGCGTCTGATGAAGTCATAACAAGTGCTGCGCCTCCATCTGATACCAAAGAGCAATCATATAAATGAAGAGGGTCAGCGATCATTTTTGATGATAGAACGTCATCTACGGTTAGAACTTCTCTTTTATGTGCCCCCGGATGCAGCGATGCGTGATAATGTGCCGAAACTGCAACCCTAGCCATCTGCTCGCTCGTCGTACCATATGCATGCATGTGAGCCTGCGCGACTAGCGCATAAAATGCAGGTACCGGAGCACCGTATGGTTGCTCGAACTGAGGATGACCTACGCTTGCCATCGATGCGAGGGCCTGATCTTTTGTGAATCCAGTAGCTAAGTTGTCTCCTTTCACAATCACCACATTTTTGCACATTCCAGTCGAAATTGATGCCGCGGCGTGTGCGACCGTCGCTACCGTAGTTCCACCTCCCGTAGAAACGCTCAGACACATTTTAGGTTCTATACCGAGTGCCTCCGCAATTAATTCTGCGTGGTACGTCACAGGTGTTACCTGAGAGTTGCAGGTAATTAGACCCTCCACGTCCGAAATCTTCATTCCGGCGTCTTCGACAGCTCCCTTTACTGCTTCCAAGCAGAGATGGGTAGACGTCGCGTCCGGCCTTTTCCCGACCTCGGTGTCAAATGCACCCACAATTGCAGTTGCACCTCTTAATTTATCCATCTATTCCTCCTAGTTCGCCCGTCCACATTATATGGTAGTGGGATTCGAAACGTTGACTTTTAGGCTGTCTTCGTTTCTAGTAAAGACACCAGGAGCACCCAGATGACCGACCTTCACTATCTCTCTCTCTGCGAAGCCTCGAGGCTTATAAGGTGGCAGGATATAACTAGTTCGGAGTTGACTCAGGCCCTTTTTGAGCGAATAGAGTCGCGCGACGATAGGGCGTACGTAACTCTTGCAAAAGAAAAAGCTCTTTTGGAGGCAGAAGAGGCCGATAAGGAAATAAGAGACGGCCGAATTCGAGGACGTCTTCATGGCATCCCTGTAGGTTTAAAGGACCTTTGCGCAACTCCAGGGATCCCAACATGCGTCGGTGGACTTGCTCTTCGGGACTGGAACCCCTCAGGCGAAGCAACCGTGGCAGCTAGACTACGAGAGGCCGGAGCAGTGACTCTTGGGAAACTCAAGACCACAGAGGGCGCTTACGCGGTTCATCATCCGGATATAGAGCCTCCCATAAACCCTTGGAACAGCGAGTCGTGGCCAGGTGTTTCTTCGAGTGGTTCAGGTGTTGGAACCGCTGCCGGCCTATGCTTTGCATCCTTGGGTACAGATACGGGGGGATCGATAAGGTTCCCCAGTTACGCGAATGGAGTCGTCGGGTTAAAGCCAACCTGGGGGAGGGTAAGCCGGCATGGTGTTTTTGCGCTCGCCGAATCACTTGACCACATCGGGCCAATCTGCCGAACTGTTGAGGACGCCGCCA
Organism: Deltaproteobacteria bacterium UBA6930; assembly: GCA_002450755.1. Lineage (GTDB taxonomy): Bacteria > Myxococcota_A > UBA9160 > UBA9160 > UBA6930 > UBA6930. The sequence goes on along the minus strand of DKAI01000111.1, from coordinate 1,247 downwards.
TTGTCTTACATACAATTGCTGGAAACGATAGGAAAGATGGAACAACCTTGGATGCGCCAGTACCCGACTATTACACGGAACTAGAAAAAGGCGGCCGCGGATTACGACTCGGAATAGACGTGTCACACTGCAGTCGCGATGTAGATCCTCAAATCGTCAAAGAAATCTTTGAATCGGTCGAAATTTTACGCGAATCAGGTGTAGCTATAAAGGAAGTTAAGATTCCCGACTCGAGTGCGGCATGCGCTTCCTGGGGATTGCTTTGTGCAGTTGAAGCTGCCGTATCACATGCGGAGAGTTTCCCGAAACATCGCGATCTATATGGCCCGGTATTAAGCGAATTGCTCGATGCTGGACTCTCAGCGACCGCTATTGAGTACGTGGAAGCGGCTACGCTTAGAGCTCAGTTCGCAGGAAAATTTGTCAAACTCTTCAATGAAGTTGATTTCGTTATCTCTCCATCCATGTACACAACAAACCCGAGCAATACTGAGTTAGAATCAATGATAAAAGCAGGGGAAGTTGGAAAGCTAATCGAACATACGGCACCTGCAGACCTCTCCGGGAGTCCCGCTATCTGTATGCCTGGAGGATTTGATCAAAACCAAGTGCCGTTCGGCTTCCAACTAATAGGGCGACATCTGAGTGAAGAACTCTTACTAAGAGCTGGGTACATCCTCCAGGAAGCTCGAACTTGGAAGAAGCGGCATCCGTAAAAAACTTTTTAACCAAGGAGAACAGGATATGACAAGCAACGTTTTAGAACAGCAAGTAGCCCGCTTGGCTTCTATCGAAGACATAAAACAACTAAAAGCCCGGTACTGCTTATTTTGTGACAATGGTTACGATCCAAAGGGGATTTCAGAGTGTTTTGTGGACGATGGCGTCTGGGATGGAGGCTCTGAGTTCGGTTGCTACGAAGGTAAAAAGGCTATCCACGACTTTTTTGCAGGTGCAACGGGGTTGATACTGTTTGCAGCGCATCTCGTCATGAATCCCATCATTGAAGTTTCCGGAGATACTGCATCAGGTAAGTGGAGACTTATCATGCCTTGTACAATGCCTGATGATGCAGGAACCCCCGAGGCCAGATGGTTGCTCTCGGATTACAGCGAAACTTATGTGCAAGTAAACGGTCAGTGGCTTTTTAAATCTCTTAAAGTAAATAACCAATTTCTAGCTTCTCATGCATCTGGCTGGGCGGATCAAACTTCATAGACTGTAAGGAAAACTAAGTGACTATCGAA